>CAYRAD010000098.1:0-7806 GCA_964422135.1 uncultured Vicingus sp. | reverse complement strand
CTTACGCCTTGGGATTTTGTATATCTTTGGATGTAGCAGTGGTAACGGATATAGAGACGAAAAAAGAATGAGAAGAGCCACAGTTTGCCCAGCTTATAATTAAAATAAAAACACTAAACAATAACTAAATATACCTTAAAAATGAAAGAATTAAAAAAGATCCATTTTTTAGCAATTACAATCTTGTTTACCATTACCCTTGTTAATTATAGTTGTAAAAAAGACAGAATTGAGCCTCCCGTTGAAGAAGAATTAAACTCCTATACTCCAATTAACTCTTATTTAGATTCTAAAAAACAACAGGAACAGGAATTTGTTATTACAGGGCCAAGTAATGATACTATTATTGGTAATCAAGGTACTAAAATTTATGGCGGTAAAAATTGTTTAAGATATCCAAATGGAGATACTGTTGCTTACCCATTTTCGATTTTCTTAGTTGAACTTTACACACCAAAAGACATGATTTATTATCAAATGCCTACTGTAGCTGGTGGTAACATTTTAGAAACTGATGGAGAAATCAGATTAAGAGCTACAGCAAATGGACAAGATCTCACACTAGTGTGTCCTTATGGTTTTGAAATGCCTAATGCATCACCTAATAGTACCATGAGCATCTTTTTAGGAACTGACAACGGCAACTTTGTAGATTGGACTGATAGTGGCACACCTTTCACCACCACTAGTTATGGTTACTTAGGTTATATCAATGCTTTTGGATGGCTTAATTGTGATAATCAGGTAGGTACCGGAAGTGGCCATACACTTACTTTTACTTCGAGTGTTGATGACCTTACTAATGTAGGTATTTTTATTCATTTTCCTGCTACCGGAACAATTATGCAGGTTTATAACCAAGTTTCAGGATTAATACCAAATGGTTCCAGTGTGAATATTGTACTCATGGCCATGGATGCAAATAATCAACTTTTTAGTTATACCGAAACTCGAACAGTGAATTCAAGTGCTACCATAGATATAGAACTAAACTCTACAACGGATGCTGCTTTAACAAGCTATTTGGATAATCTAAATTAAAAGAGATTAACAATACACTCTTAATAACTTAATGAGTCAGTATAGCTAATTGTTGCTGAAGATTTTACTTTTATTATTGTAATCAATTAAGATTGCTAATTATTTAGTTCAAGAAGGTAGTAACATTTATGTTTCTACCTTTTTTAATTACCAAAAACTTTCTTTAGCAAATCAGTTGCTCTTGCAGCAGGATCCTTTCTTATTCTTAATTCTTCTTTTGCTACCTGAACAAAAAGACCATCCAATGCTTTTTTTGTAACGTATTCTTCTAAATCAGGATTTATTTTCTTTACAAAAGGTAGTTTATTATAAGTACCAAAAACTGTTTTCCAATGTTTAGTCGCTCCTACTTTATCCAACGAGGTTTTTATAACAGGCCTGAATTTTATTGACAATTGCTTATATGTTGCTTTATTCAGATACTTTGTGGCAGCATCATTTTCGCCTTTTAAAATATTCATAGCATCTGTTAATGTCATTTCTTTAATGGCTACTACAAAAATTTCCTTAGCCCCTTCAGCAGCATCTTCAGCAGCCCTATTCATACTCTCAATAGCTTCATCCACTTTTTTCCCCTGCCCTAAACTTCTTAGTTTTTCTTCTACCGCTTTAGCTTCATCCGGCATCGGTATTTTTATTTGTGCATCTTTGAAATAGCCATCTCTTTTATGCAATTGTGAAACACCTTTATTTACTCCTTGATTCAAAGCTTCTTTTAACCCCCTTCCAACCTCATCTTCTGTTAATCCAGTACTCGGTAATCCTGTTTTTTGAACTTCTTTGGTTTTTTCTTTAGCTTTATTCTTCAAGTCTTTCCAACCTTGAGCAGATGAATTAACCGCAAAAACGAAAATAAATAGTGTTGTTAAATAAATTATCTTTTTCATAGCTTAAATTCTAAAAGGTTATTCATATTAATTATTCCAACATAAGGTGCAGTCCAATAGAAAATCGTAGCACATCCGTTTTTGATCTGTAATTCACGTATTCATAGCTTCCATCATCATATAATATAACTGATGTAGGATCCATATAGTCAGTTTCACTTCCATAGAGTTGATCGACTTTTGCATTAAGGTAGAACATATGGCTTTTGCTCACATTTACTTTAATCCCCCCTCCTATCCCATAACTCCATGAACCTGTAGTATTTGATTCTGATTGCGGTTCCAGCTCAAGTCCAGAACTAAGTACTGTCGTGGTCATATCCTGTGTAACAATAAACAAACGGAATCCTGCCAATCCCTCAACATAAGGCTGTATAGGAAAATTTGTACTCTTTAGTGGATAGATTCTTGATACCAGATGAAAAGGAAACATAGTCCCCGAAACACTTGAAACCACCTTATAATCACCTAGACCGGGCGTATAATATTGAAAGGAAGTTTCGGTGTTACTCATAAAATAATAAGCTAACCCAAAACCAACGTCCAAAGGATTTTTACTACCCAAAGGCATTAATACTGTTCCTCCAAAACCTCCCATCCCTTCTTTTGGATAGAACTGTTTAAACTCACCGGAAGTAAAACAGGCTCTTATATCAATATCAAAAGTAACTTTCGGATTTGGTAATTCAGAAACATCCTCCGTAAAAACTTTATCATCCTCGGTTGGAGAAACTGTTAAATCATTATCCTGTGCAAACGTGTAATTAAAAAAGTTTAAAGTAATTATTAACACTATAATTCTTTTCATAATTTGTATCTATTAACTTTTGGCTTTCCAAAATTAATGCCAAAAGAATTTAAAGTTACAACTTTTTAGCTAAAATAACTATGTGATAGATATTCCAAATTTTTCTACCTTTAACGCCCAATAAATAAATTGATAATTATGACAGTGTTGAAATTTCCCTCGGATATAGAAATTGCCCAGAAAAATAAAATGATTCATATTAATGAAATAGCCAAAAAACTGGGGATTAATGAAGAAGACCTTGAATTATATGGAAAATATAAAGCCAAATTACCATTAAGTATTATTGACGAAGCTAAAATCAAAAAAAGCAAACTGGTTTTAGTTACCGCTTTAACCCCTACACCTGCTGGAGAAGGAAAAACAACCACCTCTATTGGTTTAACAGAGGGTTTAAACAGAATTGGAAAGAAAGCAACAGTTGTACTTAGAGAACCTTCGTTAGGACCTGTATTCGGTATAAAAGGTGGTGCTGCTGGTGGTGGTTATGCTCAAGTTGTTCCTATGGAGGATATTAACCTTCATTTTACAGGAGATTTTTCTGCTGTTGAGAAAGCAAACAATCTCTTGTCTGCATTGATTGACAACAACATACAAAGTAAAACCAGAAGCTTAAACATAGACCCAAGAACCATTGTATGGAAAAGGGTAATGGACATGAACGACAGGTCCTTAAGACAGATTACTATTGGATTGGGAGGAACTGCCAACGGTATTCCCCGCGAAGATGGCTTTAACATTACCCCAGCTTCCGAAGTAATGGCAATACTATGTATGGCTTTGGACTTTGAAGACCTTAAAGTAAAATTGGGAAATATTTTCATAGGTTATACTTTTGATAAAAAACCAATTTATGCAAGAGATTTGAAAGCTGAAAATGCGATGGCTATACTTTTAAAAGATGCCATCAAACCTAATCTTGTTCAAACTCTAGAAAAAAATCCAGCAATTATACATGGTGGACCATTTGCTAACATTGCACAAGGAACAAATACCATTCTTGCAACCAAAATGGGTTTATCGCTATCAGAATATGTGATAACAGAAGCCGGTTTTGGTGCTGACCTTGGAGCTGAAAAATTCTTAAACATTAAATGTGTTACTGCAGGACTTAAACCAAAAGCATTGGTATTGGTGGCAACAATAAGAGCATTAAGACACCATGGAGGTGCTAAAAAAGAAGAGTATAATACACCAAATATTAAGTACGTTACCAAAGGGTTTTCCAATCTGGAAAAACACATTGAAAACTGTAAAAAATTCGGTTTAAACCCTGTTGTTACTATCAATGCTTTCCCTACCGACTCAGAAGAAGAAGTGTTGTTCATTCAAAATAAATGCAAAAAAATGGGGGTTCAGGCTATTGTTGCTAATGGTTTTACATTAGGTGGAGATGGAATGACCAATCTTGCTGAAGCTGTTGTAAAAGAAGTAGAATCTGGAAGAAATAAATTTTCGCCTTTGTATAATTGGAACTTAACTATTCGGGAAAAGATTGAACGTATTGCAAAAGAAATATATGGTGCTGACGGTGTTGAATACTCTAAAAAAGCGATGACAGATCTTAAAAAAATTAACGCATTAGGATTACAAGCTTTACCTGTTTGTATGGCTAAGACCCAAAAATCATTTTCTGATAATGCTAGCTTACTGGCAAGACCAAAAGGTTTTACTGTTAATGTAAGAGAGTTTGAGTTTGCAACCGGAGCAGGATTTGTAATTCCTATACTCGGAAATATGATGCGTATGCCTGGATTACCTGCTACTCCTGCTTCTGAAGGGATGAAAATTGACAAAAACGGAAAAATATCCGGATTGTCTTAGAATCTTATTGTTAATATGGGTTTAAAAGAATCCTTGACAATCTCTAAAGAAACACTTTCATGGATTAATTTTTTTAAAATATTTTTCCCATGAGAGCCTATGGCTATTAAATCTATATTATAATCTATACTGGCATTTAATACTCCAAGTTCTTTAGTTTTATCATTGGTAATAATTCTTTCATAACTAATATTGTTCTCCTCTAATTTATAAAACTTAATAAGTTTATTCATTTTAGATTTTATAGTTGATTTATGTTCTTTATGATGAGGAGTATTAATTGTTAAGAAATATATTTTTGCATTAAATAATATTGCAAATTCTTTTACTTTTTCAAAAATTGTAAAGGCTTCTGAGGAAAAGTTAGAAGGAAATAAAATAGCGTCAATTTTTAATTGATACATCTTGTGTTTTAATGTTAACACATTAAAATGCGATTTCCGAATTACATTTTCAGTGCAACTACCTAAAATCATCTCTTCAACGCTACTAACCCCTTTAGAACCCATAATAACTAAATTGATATCATGAGCTATGCCTACTCTGTTTATTGCTTTACTGACAATGTGCCCTTCCACTATAATAACTTCATAATCTATTCCTTTCAAATAATCGAATTCTTTTATTTCTTCGATTTTTTTTTGAGCATAAACAATCCCTTTACTGCTGCTCGAAATAACATGAAGTATAAAAAGTTTAGCCCCCTTTTCATTGGCTATGAATGAAGCATATTCCAATGCAAAATTAGAGTAAGATGAGAAATCAGTTGGAATTAATATTTTATTCATTAATGAACATTTTTAAGCAAATTTAATAAATGTATCATTATCGTAATTTAACAGTAAATTTGCGAAATAAATTTTAAAAATGAGCATAAATAAATCATTAATTTTAGTTGTAAATGATGATGGTATTACTGCCAAAGGTATTAATGCATTAATTACTATCGCAAAAGAATTTGGCGATGTTGTGGTAGTGGCACCAAACAAGCCACAAAGCGGAATGGGACATGCAATTACTGTAGATTCAACTTTACATCTTACCAAAACAGAAATTGAAGGAACACTAGCTTCTTATGCTTGCAGTGGAACTCCTGTAGATTGCGTAAAAATAGCTGTAAATAAATTGTTAGACAGGAAACCGGATTTAATTGTTTCTGGAATTAACCATGGTTCCAACTCCTCTATTAACGTAATCTACTCTGGAACCATGTCGGCCGCTGTAGAAGGGTCGCTTGAAAAAATACCATCAATAGGATTCTCATTACTTAATCATTCTGTAGATGCAGATTTTTCTGCTGCTCAAAAATTTGCCCGTCAAATTATAAAACAAGTTTTAGAAAATAATTTTTCTGATGAAATTTGCTTAAACGTTAACATCCCTAATCTTGAGGAAAGGTTAATTGCAGGAATTAAGGTTTGCAGACAGGCTAAAGGAAATTGGCAGGAAGAATATGATGAGAGAGTTGATCCTATGGGTAGGACTTATTATTGGTTAACTGGTAAATTTGTTAGTGAAGACGAAGGTGATGATACTGACGAATGGGCATTGAAGAACAATTTTATCTCTGTTGTCCCCGTTCAACCTGATATTACTGAGTATAAATTTTTAGATAAATTAAAATTTATTGAAAATGGCGAAATCTAATTTTTTAAAATTTGACCATCTTATCATTGGTATAATTCTTGGGTTGTTTGCCCCATTAATTATAATGCATTTTTGGCTGCAGCATTATTCTAATTTAACACTAATTGATATTATTCAGAATCCTTTGTATAGTGAGATTGTGAACATACTTAAAGGTGGCTTGTTTGTTAATTTAGGTGTATTTTTTCTTTTTTACTGGTTAAAAAAAGATAAATCAGCCAGAGGTGTAGTATTTGCTACACTATTATATGGAGCATTCTACATCTTTTATATGTTCTTTATGTAATCAATTAAATTCCAACAAGACGAACTTTAATGAAGTATTATTTAATAGCAGGAGAACCATCAGGAGATTTGCAGGCGTCATATCTTATAAAAGAGCTGGCTATTACCGACAATAATGCTCAATTTAGGTGTTTTGGTGGCGATTTAATGGAAAAACAGGGAGCTGTTATTGCCAAACATTATAGCGAATTAGCTTTTATGGGTGTTGAACAGGTTTTGCTAAATCTTAGAACAATATTCAGAAATATTGCTTATTGCAAAGAAGACATCTTAAATTTTAAGCCTGATGTTTTGATTCTTGTCGATTATCCGGGTTTTAACATGAAAATTGCCAAATGGTCAAAAGCGAATAACATAAAAACTTATTACTACATTTCTCCTAAAATATGGGCATGGAACCAAAAAAGGGTTCATAAAATTAAAAAGCTCATCGACCGAATGTTTGTGATTCTTCCTTTTGAAAAGGAGTTTTATGCGAAATTTAATTATGATGTAGATTTTGTAGGCCATCCTTTACTAGACTGCATTGCAGACCGTCATCAACTATCAATTTCCGAATTACGTGAAAAATACCAGTTGAACGATAAACCAATCATTGCTATTTTACCGGGCAGCAGAAAACAGGAGATTTCACTGATGCTGAAAATAATGCTTTCGGTGGTAAAAAAATTCCCTGATTACCAATTTGTAATTGCAGGAGCTCCATCTCAACCCATTGACTTTTATCAGCAATTTATAACCGAAGATGTTGCTTTTATCGACAACAAAACCTACGACCTTTTGCAACATTCGCATGCTGCAATTGTTGCTTCTGGAACTGCCAACCTAGAAACTGCACTCTATAAAATACCACAGGTGGTTTGTTTTAAAACAGGATGGTTGTTCTTTAATCTTGCTAAAATAGTCATTAAAGTAGAGTTCATTTCACTAGTTAATTTAATTATGAAAAGAAAAGTAGTTACTGAGTTGGTTCAAAGTAAGTTAACAACAGTTAATTTAACTAATGAATTAACTAATATACTAACTTCTCCCGGACGTGAAAATCTCCTAAAAGAATATGAAAAATTACATTTAAAATTGGGTGGAAAAGGGGCATCAAAAAAAGCAGCAGAATTAATTGTTTCCGCTCTAAGCAATTAATAATTACATGTGGATAACTGCTTTTGTATCTTTTTATTTATAACGCTATTTACAATAATTTTAACTCGTGTTGAAAAAAAGTTCAATAGTTATACTGTTTATATTTTCCTTGTATCATCATGTTTATTCGGAAATGATAAACATCGGTATTTTTAGTTCCTATAAAATTACTTC
>CAYRAD010000097.1:0-7862 GCA_964422135.1 uncultured Vicingus sp. | reverse complement strand
AATGAATTTGGTAGTGGTGAACAAAGTAGATTTGTTACCCAGATAGAACATGAACTGGGAGAATTTCCAAACATCAGGGTTAATAAACAGTTGGTAACTTATCCTACATCACATAAAAAACACATTGAGTTGGAGGTAGAGAAAACACCTGAAATTATTGAAAAGATCAAAGAAAAGTTTGCTAATGGAATTTCGCCTTCGGCATTAATAACCTATATTAACTGTCCGCTTGATTTTTATTACAAGTATGTGTTAGGAGTGCGAGAGGAAGATGAAGTAGAAGAAACCATCGATCATTCAAAATTCGGTACATATGTACATAAAAGTCTGGAATTGTTGTACAAAGATTTTATTGGAAAAAACATTACTGAACCGGATCTAAGTTTAATACTAAAAAAAATTCCTGAAATAGTGGTTGCTGTTTTTTCTGAAGATTTTAAAAGCAAAGAACTACAATCGGGTAAAAATTTACTAACGCTGAACATAGCAAAACAGTACATCACTACTTTTATTAAAAATGAAATAAAGTATGTAAAGGATGTACCAGAACCTATATTTGTTAATGCCTTGGAAATGAAATTAAATGCTGAATTAATGGTTGGTGAAGTACCTGTCAAGCTAAAAGGTGTTGCTGATAGAATAGACAGTTACGGAAATAATTTACGAATAACTGATTACAAAACCGGCTTGGTAAAACCTGCCGATTTAAGCATTAAAAACATGGATGAATTATTGGAAGCTAAAAAAAGTAAAGCATTTCAATTGTTGATGTATGCATTAATGTATGCTAAAAGTCAAGAATCTGAGTATACCTTATTAACTTCTGGTATTATTTCTTTCAGAGCTTTAAGCAGAGGTTTTATGCCGTTTACTTACAATAAAAATGAAGCAATAGATGATGTTGTGTTAAAAGATTTTGAACAAGTTCTCGACAAGTTAATAATGGAAATATTGAGTGCAGAATTCACCTTTTGTCATAAAAGAGAGGCAACTTACTGTGAGTTTTGTGGGTAAGTATTTTCTGTAGTTATTTCAATGAATTGAAATTCAGTTAGATACAATCGTAAATTAGGCCTAGTTTTTTTATTCCAATAATAATGACCAACTTTGCACCCGCTACAAAATAATTTGTGGCATGGCGAAAACCAAATTGGTAGAAGCATCTTGCGATTTAGTCCCGCAGAAAGTTTATACCGGTTCGGTATAAATAAATAAACATGACATTTAAAGACTTGGGTTTAAGTAAACCATTACTTAAAGCTATTACAGAAATGGGGTTTGAACAGCCTTCAGAAATTCAGGAAAAATCCATTCCTACATTATTGGATACAGAAAAAGATTACGTTGGATTGGCACAAACAGGAACAGGTAAAACTGCTGCTTTTGGTTTGCCAATGATTCAGCAAATTGATCCGGATTACAGAGCCATACAGGCATTAATACTCTGTCCTACACGCGAATTATGCATGCAAATTGCCAAAGAAATGGCACAATATGCAAAATACACAGAAGGAGTAAAAATTGTTGCCGTTTATGGTGGGGCAAGCATTAGTGATCAGATAAGGACCATTAAAAAAGGTGTAAATATTGTTGTTGGAACACCAGGGAGAACCATTGATTTAATCGATAGAAAAGCCTTAAAATTTGATAGTGTTTCTAAAGTAGTATTAGATGAAGCTGATGAAATGCTGAACATGGGTTTTAAAGAAGACATTAATCAAATCTTAAAATCAACACCTGCATTTAAACGGGTTTGGTTGTTTTCAGCTACTATGCCTAAAGAGGTGGAAAAAATTGCCAACAATTATATGGAAGATCCACACAAAGTTACTGTTGGAACTAAAAATAGTAGTGCAGAAAATATAGAACATAAATTTTGCCTGGTAAACGGAAGAGATAAATATTTTGCTTTGCGAAGATTTATCGATCATTATCCTGGTATGTTTGGAATTGTATTTTGCAGAACTAGGAGAGATACTAAAGAAGTAGCTGATAAACTGATGAAGGACAATTATAATGCAGATGCCTTACATGGAGATCTTTCTCAGGCACAACGTGATTCGGTAATGGGTAAGTTCAGAAACCGAAACTTAAATGTGTTGGTAGCTACTGATGTGGCTGCCAGAGGAATTGATGTGGATGATATAACGCACATTTTTCATTATGATTTGCCGGATGAGATTGAAAGCTATACACACCGAAGTGGAAGAACTGCAAGAGCCGGAAAATCTGGAGTTTCCATTGCCTTGGTTAGTCCAACTAAATCAGGAAGAATAAAATTGGTGGAAAAACAGATTGGTAAAAAACTGGAATTGATTAAGGCTCCTTCAGGACAGGATATTTGCGGTATGCAATTGATGAAATTAATTCAGAATGTAAAAGATGTTGAGGTTAATGAAAAGGGAATAGCTCCTTTTGTTGCCCAGATTCATGAAAGCCTTTCGGAATATAGCAAGGAAGAACTGATTGAACGGTTTGTTTCGGTTGAGTTCAATATGTTTTTAAAAGCTTATGAAAAAGCCAGAGATATTAATGTTGATCCCAGCAAGTTGAGAAAAAGAAGGGACCGGGATAATGAGGGCTCAGGAAGAAGAAGGTCATCAGGAGAGGGCAGTGCCAATAGGATTTTTATTAATGTTGGCAAGATGGATGGGTTCGAAAACAAGGGACAATTGTTAGGTTTTATTTGCAACCAGTCAGGTATTGATGGTGGTTCTGTTGGTAAAATAGACTTATTTGACAGTTTTGCTTTTATGGGTGTAGATGAAGGTGTGGGAGAAAGATTGATAAATGCCATGAATGGAAAAAATATCGAAGATAGGGATATTCGTGTTGAATTTACCAAGGATAAACCACGTAGAGGAAAAGGGAATGGAGAGAGAAGTAGAGCCAGAAAACCCAGAAACGATAGGAAACGAAGCACTGAAAGAAGTAGTGGTGGAAATCGAAATTTTAAAGAAAGAAGAAAGAGGAGATAAAAAAAAACGGGAAACAGGAGTTAGAGATTTGGAGTTAAAGGGATTTTTCAGACTTCTGTCTTCGAACTTCCAGCTTCTAACTTTTTTAAAAACTCCGCTTCAATTAGTTTACTGCTTTTTATTACTTTTTTAGACCAGGTGATAAGTTGACCGGTCTTTTCTTCATCAGTTAGCTGCCATTCAATTTCTGAAGATTTTAACCTCTTGGTGAGTTCGTAAAGGCAGATGGCTGCGGAAGCAGACAAATTTAAACTTTCGGTAAATCCGTACATTGGAATTTTTACAAAAGCATCAGCATTCTTTTTGGCAATTGTTGATACACCTTCTTTCTCAGTACCAAAAATAAGGGCAATTTTATTTTCGATTGGGATGTTTTGTATCAAATAATCATCAGTATGAGGAGTTGTGGCATAAATGGTATAACCTTCAGTTTTTAATTTATTGATACAAGCTAAGGTATTATCCTTTTCATTATTGTATTTATTTAAGTTAATCCATTTAGAAGCACCATGTACCACTTTTGGATTAACAGAATATTTATTCTTGTTCTCAATTATATGCACATCCTGAACGCCAAAAACATCACAGGTACGTAAAACGGCACTTGTATTCTGAGCTTGAAAAATATCTTCCATAACCACTGTGATGTGTTTTGTTCTTTCATCAATAATTTTTTCAAACAATTCTCTTTTATGTTCTGAAAGAAATTTGCATAGGTGATGATATAATTCGTATTGTGTCTCGCTATTCATTATGATAAAAATAAAAAAAAAGGCTTCCCAAATCTGGAAAGCCCTCAAAATATTCTATTATCAGAATTATTTTACTGTGTTAGCTAGTGCAGCACCTGCCTTAAATCTAACCACTTTTTTAGCAGCTATTTTAATAGTAGCTCCTGTTTGTGGGTTTCTTCCTGTTCTTGCAGCTCTTTTAGAAACCGACCAAGAACCGAATCCGATTAAAGAAACTTTATCACCTTTTTTTAGTGAATTTGTACATGCTCCGGTTAAAGCTTCTATAGCTCTTTTTGCGTCAGCTTTTGATAATTTTGCGTCTTTTGCGATAGCATCGATTAATTCTGCTTTGTTCATAGTTTTGTATTTTTAGGTTAAATAAATAATTTTCGTCTATTAACGGTAAACAAAGATAGACGAATTCAGTTTTCATGCAAGTAAACTTGCTAAAAAACGCTGGAATTGTTGATAAATAAGGGTTTTTGTTAACAACTATAGCTGCAGCCCTTTAAAATTAAGGGGGTTTGATTTATTTTCTTGCCTTTTCCTCAAATATCCTATCTTTCCCAAAAAATTCAGGAGATTGAACAGATACCACTTTCATAGGGGTTTTAGACGTTACTTTAAGTGCATGGAAAGTATTTTGAGGAATTCTGAAATAATCTCCTTTTCGAATGGTGTAAGTATTTTTATCAATGGTCATCATCCCTTCACCATCTACCACATAAATCAATTCAGAATGTGTTTCATGTTTATGGGATTTAACACCTTTCTTTACCCAGATGATAAATGAAGTAGAATTACTATCCGAATCTAGTTTCTTTATAGAAATATTATCGAATTCCTCATCAGAATTGGTTTGTTGGATATGCACAATATTTTGAGAAAATACCGGTGCAGATAATGAAATGACGAATAAAAAAAATAATGTTTTCATGGTTTATTACATTTTAGAGTTGATTAGATTAATTGTTTCCTGTTCAATTTTAATGGTTTTTTGATAGATATCTTCTCCTCGCTTCACAATATCTTCGGAAAAAGTCCTGTCTTTAATATCTTTTGCATTAATTTTCACATTAAAGAAAGCTCCAGTAACTGCAGTTTTTGCACATAATATACCAACTGCTGCATCTGATAAAGAAGATTGTAATCCATCCTTCAACATGGCTTGGGCAATTTCCATAGAATTGTAGGCTGTTTCCATCACCTTAAAAGGGATTTGAGTAGCATATTTTGTCGCTTCTTCAATTGCCGAAGCTCTGAGCATTTTCTCATCTTCGGTGTTTTTAGGCATTCTAAAACTGTTAATAATTTTATTGAAGGCATTGGTATCCTCATCTACTAATTGGAGTAATGTAGCTTTATATTCCTGTCCTTTAACTGCCCATTTGGAGAAATCCTCCCACCTGTGATCCCAGCCGGCTTTATGACTTGACAAGTTAGCCACCATTGTTCCTAAAGCTACACCCAATGTTCCAACGTAAGCAGCAATTGAGCCACCACCAGGAGCCATTGATTCTGCTGCTGTTTCATCAGCAAAATCGCTTAAGTTTAAATTGATAAGTTTTTTGGATATGGTATCTTCCAGCATGTACTCGATAATTTTTTCTTTTGGATTGAAAGGTTTCAAATCATCCAAACCTAAAGATTTAATAGCAATCTTTATTTTTTCTGCTTCAGAACATCCTAATGAACGTTCTTGTTTAATCAGGTAGTAATCGGCTGCATCCAACATAGCTTTTAAAGGTATCAAACCAATGAGCTCTGAACCAGTAACTCTTAGGCCTCTTTCAGTTGCCACTTTATCCGTTTCGTCAAAAGCCACGTGCATAGAGGTAATATTAATATTGGTAAGATTGTATGAAATTTGAGCGATGCCATATTCCTCAATATACCAACCAATACCTTTTACGGCTTTCAGTTTTCCGGGGGTTCGGACAGGCTCACCATTTTCATCTATTACTTTTTTACCTGTTGGTGTTCCGTCTTCAGTTTTTACTCTTCCTGCTTCACGAATATCAAAAGCAATAGCGTTAGCTCTTCTTGTAGAAGTTGTATTGAGGTTGATGTTATAGGCAATTAAAAAATCTCTTGCACTAATAGCTGTAGCTCCTGTGGTTTTTACAGAATCGTTAAATTCTGAAGGACCGAAATCCGGTTTCCATGCCGGATTAGCTAATTTTTCCTTTAAACCTTCATATTCTCCTGAACGACAACTGGCGAGGTTTCTTCTTTTATCTTCTCTTGCAGCATTTTCGTAACAAAATACTGGTATCTTTAGTTCTTTTCCAACTCTTTCTGCCAATTGATGAGCATATTTAACAGTTTCTTCCATGGTAATTCCAGAAATAGGAACCAATGGGCATACATCGGTAGCACCAAATCGTGGATGCTCCCCTTTATGTTTACTCATGTCTATTAACTCAGCCGCTTTTTTGATAACTAAAAAAGCTGCATCAATTACTTTGGAAGGTTCACCAACAAAAGTAATTACGGTTCTGTTGGTTGCTTTACCCGGATCAACATCCAGCAGTTTTACACCTTCAACAGTTCCAATAACCGATGTTATGGCTTTTATTTTTGCTTCATCTTTCCCTTCACTAATATTAGGAACACATTCTATAAGTTGTTTATTCATTTTATAAGAATTTAATGAGCAAAGCTAATAGTTTGAAATTGAAAATAAAGAAGATGAGAAAAGAAAAATTTATTTTTATTCGATAGTTTTTTCTTTGTAAGCACTAACAAATAAAATATTGCCCAAGTCAGGGTATTTATTAAAAATAATATCGCTTTCTTCTTCAATTTGTTCAGAGTTATATCCTACAATTGTTAAATCGGCATCAGCAGATTTATCATTAATGGTCTTATCAATTTTTTCTTCTTTCAATTGTGGAATTAACTGAATATTTGTTGGCGAAATAGGCAATCTTCCTTCATGAATTAATTCTCTTAGTTTAGCATCGGTTAACTTTTTTTTGTTAGGAGGGTAAGTAGAGAAAATACTGATAACCCCATGTTTCCATTCCGGATGACCTAACATGATATAACTCAATAATATCATTAGGTTAGAATTTTCAAAATCATTAGGTCCAATCCAAATATGAATGTTCTTTTTGTAACCAAAACC
This sequence comes from uncultured Vicingus sp., assembly GCA_964422135.1. GTDB lineage: Bacteria > Bacteroidota > Bacteroidia > Flavobacteriales_E > Vicingaceae. The sequence goes on along the minus strand of CAYRAD010000097.1, from coordinate 1,020 downwards.
TTTAATGGTTGAACGCAAAATACAAACATCAAATTCGGTAGCTCTTAGTAATTGATAATTATGAATGGCATCATTTAAACTTTGTCTTTCATCTGAAGTAAATTCAAACAAAATCATATTGTTTCCTTTTCCACTAACTCCCGAAAGTTGGATTACCTGAGCTATTGCCGATGTATAAGAAGGGCTTATTATCGTATCTAAATAAACTTTACTTTTCAATCCTTCATTTAGAACTAATAATCGATTCATCACTTCTTTGGATTCTCTGTAAGTTTCTTTCGATAAGAATCCATCGATAAAATGAATATAAGTGCCAAACCCATATTTATGTGATAACCATCTTAATAAATTAAATGCAGATTGCCTTTTAAAAGAATCTTTCGAAACAGAAATAATAAATGGCCGCCAGTCCGAATCTCCTTTTTCTGTATCTCTTTTTTGCAAAAATACCTGAAATTGCCTGCTTAACTGAAACAGTACCCCTTTAAATAATTTTTGTAACCCAATCTTATCTTTATTAATACTATTTACCCAAAAATAAATTAAAAACATAATAATAGTAGAGGCTAGGGCGTAACCAAAATTCATTTTAAACATGAGCCAAAAACAAAGTAATGCACCGGGCAAGGATAAATACCATCGCGATTTAAAAGTTGGCCGGTAAGCCGGGTCTGCTGCAAATTGTTCTAAAAAGGAAATCAAACAAATGATACCATAAGTCACCATAAAGAACATCGAAATTACGCCTGCAACAGTATCGATATCCCCCATTATTATAAAAGCAAAACCTATAATGCAGGTTATTACTAAGGCATTAAAAGGTTCTCCATCTTTTTTTCTTCCTTTAGAAAAAAGGGTATTTAATTTCCCTGGAAATATGTTATCAACCCCTAATGCCTGCAAAGTTCTTGGGGCAATCATTATAGAACCTAATGCAGAAGAAATGGCAGCACAACCTAATCCAATTGGTATAATTGGTCCCCAAATAGCAATTTTGCTCATCACCATTTGATCATTGGC
>CAYRAD010000096.1:0-7883 GCA_964422135.1 uncultured Vicingus sp. | reverse complement strand
AAACAATTCCGTAAACACATCATCAATAATTTTGATTAAATCTACTTCATTCAATAGAGAATCAGAACCAATAATATCGGCATCGCATTGATAAAATTCTCGGTAACGTCCTTTTTGGGGTTTATCAGCTCGCCAAACGGGTTGTATTTGAAACCTACGAAAAGGAAAAGTAATATCGTTTTGATTTTGCACCACGTAACGAGCAAAAGGAACAGTTAAATCGTAGTGTAGAGCTTTTTCAGAAATTTTAGGGGTGATGAGTGATGAGTTTTGAGTGATGAGTTTTTCTTTATCAACTTTTGACAAGTAATCTCCACTGTTCAGAATTTTAAAAATAAGCTTATCACTCTCCTCTCCGCCTGTTCCTACCAAAGTGCTAAGATTTTCCATGGCAGGGGTTTCTATCTGCTGAAAGCCATATTTTTTATATACTCTGGTAATGGTATCAAAAATATAATTTCTTCGTGCCATTTCTATGGGCGAAAAATCCCGTGTTCCTTTTGGTATGTTCGGTTTACTGCTCATTGATGTAATTTCTGCTGCTAAATTAGTAATCTAATAATGGAATTCAATAGAAACTTTTTAATAAATTAGTCGTTAAATTTACTATCCTTAAAACTAAACAATCTCATGCTAAAATTATTAAGAAACTTCTTAATTGTCATTTCTGTTTTTTGGTGTCAGCATTCGTTTAGTCAGGAAGGAATTCCATTAATCACTAATTTTTCGTTTGGTGAAAACAGTATTGATAACGAATCGTGGGCTATGGCTCAGGATGTTGATGGGCAAATGTTGTTTGCCAACAGGAGAGGTATAGTAACTTTTGACGGAATGAAATGGAATACGATTAGTACGCCTAGTGTCCCTTTAAGTTTGTATTACGATCCGCTGACCAAAAAAGTATTTGTGGGTTGTAAGAATAATTTTGGATTTCTGCATAAAGAACAAAATGGATCCTATATTTATGTTTCATTAACTAAAGGAAAAGGAAATGTAGGTAATGTCCGAAATATTGCTTCCATCAGTGATGCAGTTTATTTTTACAGTTCAACATGCGTTACCCGTTTTTCCACTAAGACCAAAAAAATAAAAAAATGGAATGCTGAACCCGGAGAACCTTATACAGGATTTGTTATTAATAATGATAAGGTTTTTGTGAATATTGATAAACTTGGTTTATATCTTTTAGATGAAAATTCAAAAAAGCCATTAAAGGGAGGTACTGTATTCAGTAATCATAAAATTCTTTTCTATTTCAGATACAACAGGGCACAAACCCTGATAGGTGCCGATAACGATTCCATATACCTGTTTAACGGTTCTTATATTGCTCCTTATTTTCCGGAATATTTTCAGTCGAATAGTTACATCGGAGAAAATATACTGGCAGGAGGTATTAACATTGATCAGAATAGTTTTGCCCTCTCTACGGTTACCGGTGGTTGTTTAATTATAGATAAAACAACGAGCAAATCTATTTATACGCTCAATTACCAAACCGGATTGCCTGATGATGAGGTTTATCAAATGGGAATTGACAGGAATAAGGGATTATGGTTGTTGCATGAATATGGTATGAGTAGGGTAGATCTTAAACTTCCGGTAAGGAACATTAATACTTATCCGGGACTGGAAGGAAACCTGACGTCAATAATAAGTATAGATACCACCATTTATGTTTCTACCAGTGAAGGGGTATATTATTTAACCGAAGTTAAAAATTACGGTGAAATAGAAGTATTGGTTAAGGTTAAAGAAGAAAAGAGTCTAAAACATAGTAATTCTCAATCTTTCGATCAGGAAAATAATAGAGTAGAGGATAATGGAAAAGTGAAAGGAAAAGAAGAAAATAAAACGGGTATAATTGGCAAACTTTTCGGAAAAAATAAAAATAAGGACAAGAAGAAAAAAAAGAAAAAGAAAAAGAAAAGGAAAAAGGAAGAAGAAACGGTTACTTCTGAAAATAATAATACAGAGATAATAGAAGAGAAAAAAGAAAGCGTTCCGGTTAGAAAGGCTAAAAAGGTTCAAGCTAAAAAGCCGGCTACATCCAAATATGAAACAAAAAAGAATTATGCTTTAAAATCTATCAGTCATCGGTTTAATAAAATTGAAGGCATTGATGGAAAAGCAAAACAAATGGTAAAGTATGGTAAAAAGTTATTGGTAGCATCCAATACAGGACTTTACCAGATAGAGAATTTTAAAGCCACACAAATTATTGCGGATAAATATGTGAATTATATTTACCAAGCAAAATTAAATGAGAACAAGTTTTTCATTGGTACTTCCAATGGTTTGTTGATTGCTGAATTTAAGAATAAAATCTGGACGATAAAAGATGATCTAGAAGATTTTAAAACCAGTGTGTATTCTATTCTGGAATTACACAAAAACGATATCTGGATAGGATCAGAAAATGTAGCTTATAACATTTTATTTGATAAATCGGATAATCCGGTAAACATTAAAGCCTACCAAATAAAATCGGATTTTACCGAACGAATATTGGTAAGAAATGTTTTTGGAATACCTTACTTCTTTCTTTCTACAGGTCTATACAGTTACAATGCCGAAAAAGATTCGATCTTATTTAACAAAAAAACCAATAAAGGTTTTACCGGACAATCTAAGTATATTTTCTCCCAAGACAATATTACCTGGGTGTTTAATGAATACAAATGGAAAAGTCTTTATGATAAATCAGATTATGCATATTTGCCCGAACAGTTCCTTGAACTTTTTAGTAACATCAGTAATATATACGTTGATGCTAAAAATAATCTTTGGATCATAGACAACAACAATTCAATTTATAAAGTATTGAATACCCGAAAAGATTATGAAGAGATATTTGATGTGTACCTCAAATTTATTAATGGTAAAAAGGGGGAATTGCTGCCACTATCCAATTTGGTGTTGTCGTACGATAACAGCTCATTGAGTTTTAATGTGTCGGCACCTTATTTTGTAAGATCGAATGCCATTACTTTTAAATATAAAGTAGAAGGATTAACTGAAGACTGGTCGGATTGGCGAAAAGACCTTTCCATCGATTTTCCTTATATACCCGATGGAAAATACACACTAAAATTAAAAGCTAAAAATATACTGGGAAAAGAAACGACCATTAATACCTTTAGATTTGAAATTACTCCTCCTTACTGGAAACGTTGGTGGTTTTATTTGTTGTGTATTTTAGGATTGTCAGGGATTATTTGGCTGATTATTAGGATAAGGTTGAGACAGTTGACTTTGCAACGTAAATTGCTGGAAGAAAAAGTAGCGATACGAACAGAACAGTTAGTGAAAGAAAAGGAAAAAACAGAAGAGTTATTACTGAATATCCTTCCGAAAGAAACAGCTGCTGAACTTAAAAAATATGGCAAAGCTAAAGCAAGGCATTATGATTATGCCTCGGTAATGTTTACCGATTTTAAAGGATTTACTTTTTTAGCAGAAAAATTAACATCAACCGATCTGGTAAAAGAAATAGATTATTGTTTTGCCAAATTTGATGACATTATCGGAAAATACAGGATAGAAAAAATAAAAACCATTGGTGATGCTTACATGTGTGCTGCTGGTATTCCTGCTGAAGATTCCTATAACCCGGTATTAATAACTTTAGCAGGACTGGAGATTATCAGTTTTATGGATGAGGTGAAAGAAGAAAGGAAAAAAACAGATTTACCTTATTTTGAATTACGCTTAGGGATTCACACTGGTCCATTAGTGACAGGTGTTGTGGGGAAAAAGAAGTTTGCCTATGATGTTTGGGGAGATACTGTAAATACAGCATCGAGAATGGAGTCAAGCGGAGCACCGGGAATGGTTAATGTATCGGAAGTTACTTATAAAGTGATAAAAGATTATTTTGATTGTGAATTTAGAGGTAATATTGAAGCCAAAAATAAAGGTAAAATTGCAATGTATTTTGTAAAAAGAATTACTGCTAAATATGCCGAAGACAAAGAAGGAAAAGTCCCCAATGCCGAATTTAGAAAACGAATAAATTTGTGACGATGGATTTTAAAGGAGCCAAAAAATATATTCTCAATCGTTTAGAGAGGGAATTAAAACCTAACCTTTACTATCATGGGATACATCATACCATTGATGTTTATCAGACTTCAATAAAGATTGCGGAATTAGAAGGTTTGTCTCAGGATGAAAAGAAGTTGGTAAATACAGCTGCCTTGTATCACGATTCGGGATTTATTTTTCGTTATGAACACAATGAAGAATTGGCGGTTAAACTTATTGAAGAAGTATTACCAACTTTTGATTATAATGAAAGGCAAATAAATATTATCGGAAACATTATTCTAACAACGCGCATTAAAGCAAGACCAATAACCCTTTTGGAAAAAATTATGTGTGATGCAGATTATGATTATTTAGGAAGAAATGATTTTAAAAAAATAGCAGACACACTCTATAAAGAACTTAATGAATATGGACATAAATTTTCTATAGAAGAATGGAATAATATTCAGATTAAATTCTTAAAAAAGCATGAGTATTACACCGAATCATCCTTAACATTAAGAAAACCAAAAAAATTAGCTTGTTATTTAAGTTTACTTGAATCCAAAAAAGAGAAGATTAAATCTGGTAAATAAAATTAATTTTTAATCAATTTTTTGTACTTAAATCTTTTAGGTTCTGTTCCTAAACGTTTTTTCCTATTTTCTTCATAGTCAGAGTAACTTCCTTCAAAAAAGTAAACTTCAGAATTGCCTTCAAATGCTAAAATGTGCGTACAAATACGATCAAGGAACCACCTGTCATGCGTAATAACTACTGCACAACCGGCAAAGTGTTCCAACCCTTCTTCCAAAGCTCTGATAGCATTTACATCCAAATCGTTGGTAGGCTCATCAAGTAATAAAACATTAGCTTCTTGCTTAATTGCCATTGCTAAATGCAAACGGTTTCTTTCTCCTCCAGATAAGATTCCTACTTTTTTGTTTTGATCAGAACCAGCAAAATTAAAACGAGATAAGTAAGCTCTTGAATTAATAGTTCTTCCTCCAAACTCCATCATTTCAGTTCCTCCAGAAAACACTTCAAATATTGACTTATCTGGAAGTAAATCTTTATGCGATTGGTCAACGTAACCTATTTTTACAGTTTCACCAACTTTAAAGCTTCCTGTATCTGGCGTTTCGTCTCCCATAATCATCCTAAATAAAGTAGTTTTACCAGAACCATTTGGACCAATTATTCCAACAATACCAGCTGGGGGAAGTTTAAAAGTTAAGTTTTCGTACAATAATTTATCACCAAAAGCTTTTGAAATATTTGATACGTCCAGCACCTCATTTCCTAAACGAGGTCCATTTGGAATAAATAACTCCAGTTTGGCTTCTTTCTCGTTGGTGCTTTCGTTCAACAATTTATCATAATTAGCCAAACGAGCTTTTGATTTTGATTGTCTTCCTTTGGCATTCATTTGCGTCCACTCCAACTCACGCTCTAATATTTTTCTTCTTTTACTTTCTGTTTTTTCTTCCTGTTCCAAACGTTTTGCTTTTTGATCCAACCAAGAAGAATAATTTCCTTTCCATGGTATTCCGGCACCTCTATCTAATTCTAAAATCCACCCAGAAACGTTATCTAAGAAATATCTATCGTGAGTAATTGCTATTACCGTTCCTGCATAAGCTTGTAAATGCTGTTCTAACCACAAAACAGATTCAGTATCTAAGTGGTTGGTTGGCTCATCTAATAATAAAATATCTGGTTGCTTTAATAATAATCTGCATAGTGCAACTCTTCTTAACTCACCACCAGATAAGTTTTTAACCAATGCATCTTCGGGTGGACAATTTAACGCATCCATTGCTCTAGAAAGTTTAGTATCTAATTCCCATGCATTTAAAGCATCAATTTTATCTTGTAATTCAGCTTGGCGCTTCATTACTTCTTCCATTTTATCAGGATTTTCATAAACTTCTGGGTCACCAAAACTTAGATTTATTCTCTCATATTCAGCTAATACATCAATGGTTTCCTGAGCCCCTTCTTCAACAATTTCTTTAACCGTTTTGCTTTCATCTAATTTTGGTTCTTGCTCCAAGTATCCAATAGTATATCCTGGTGAAAAAGTAACATCGCCTTGATATTGATCTTCTACTCCAGCAATAATTTTCATCACGGTAGATTTACCTGAGCCATTTAAACCAATAATTCCAATTTTTGCTCCATAGTAAAATGACAAGTAAATGTCTTTTAATATTACTTTCTTATTAGGCAATATTTTGCCCACTTTGTTCATCGAAAAGATTACTTTTTTATCGTCACTCATAATTGTAATTGTAAATTTGAAAGGTGTAAAGTTAAGAAAGTAAGTTTCATTTTTAAATATATTACTTACTTAGTATTTGTATTTTTGTCTTGTTTTTAGACCAATGAAAAACTATTTATCTCTTATAAAATTTAGCCACACCATTTTTGCACTCCCTTTTGCTTTGATTGGATTTTTTCTGGCTATAAATACAACATCAGTTACCATTAATTGGTTTACATTGGTATATGTAATTCTTTGTATGGTTTTTGCCAGGAGTGCAGCTATGGCGTTTAATCGCTACATCGATCGAAAAATTGACGGGGCTAACCCAAGAACCGCTGAAGCAAGAGAAATTCCTAATGGAACGATTAAACCAAAATCTGCATTAGTATTTGTACTAATCAATTGTACTCTATTTATTATCACAACTTATTTTATCAATAAACTGTGTTTCTATCTTTCTCCAGTTGCTTTAATCGTAGTTTTAGGATATAGCTTAACAAAAAGATTTACAGCTTTATGTCATTTGGTACTTGGTTTAGGATTGTCGCTTGCACCAATAGGAGCTTATTTAGCAGTAACTGGACAATTTGCTTGGCTTCCTTTGTTTTATTCATTTGCAGTTTTATTTTGGGTAAGTGGTTTCGATATTATTTATGCTTTACAGGATGAAAAATTTGATAAAGAACAAAAACTACACTCTATACCAGTTTTAATGGGAAGAAAAAATGCACTTATCCTCTCCTATGCACTTCATTTTTTAACAACTGCTTTTATATTGTACGCTGGCTATTTTGCTCATCTTGGCTTGTTTTATTGGATTGGAAGTGGATTGTTCATCATATTATTATTCTATCAACATTTTTTAGTTAAGCCAAATGATTTAAGTAAAGTTAATCTCGCATTTTTTACCACCAATGGAATTGCTAGTGTTGTATTTGCAATTTTTGTTTTACTCGATTTGTACATTATTCTTTAAAAGCCGCGTTAATATAGAATATAGAATGAGAATCATACCATTAATACGAAAAGTTAAGAAAGGTTTAGTTAATAAATGGACAATAGGATTAGTTGGTCTTTTAGTATTATTTATCGTTTTCTCTAATCTGATGATTGTTCAGTCAACTAAAAATGACATTTACACTACTATTTCTGATATTCCGTCAAAAGATGTTGCCTTAATTTTAGGAACAAGTAAATATACCGTTGGAGGATACACTAATCTATTTTTTAAATATAGAATTGCTGCTGCTGCTGATTTATATCATTTAGGAAAAGTTAAGCACATTATTGTTAGCGGAGACAATAGTTTAAAAGAATACAATGAACCCCGACAAATGCTTAGAGCATTAATAAAATTGGGCGTTCCTGAAGATGCAATAACCTTAGATTACGCTGGTTTTAGAACGTTAGATTCGGTTGTAAGGTGTAAAGAAGTGTTTGGACAAAATGAAATAACAATTATTTCTCAACGATTTCATATTGAACGTGCTTTGTTTATTGCACAAAAATATGAAATCAATGCAGTAGGTTTTGCTGCTCTAGACCCACCAAATAAATATTCCTTTAAAACTCATTTAAGAGAGTA
>CAYRAD010000095.1:2318-7885 GCA_964422135.1 uncultured Vicingus sp. | reverse complement strand
CCAAACTCACCCAATTCTTCAATTTCACTTACCGGTTTTTGATTTTTATCTTCTAGCATAATGCAAAGTTAGGAAAAGAATAAAATGTTTACATTAGTAATCATGAAAACGATCAAAAATATAATCCGCTTCTTTAAACCACTGTTTAAATGGTTGATTATCACTTTAGGTGTAGTATTTCTGGTCATCATAGTATTATCATTTACCACTATTCCGTTTTGGATGTATTATAACCTTGGGGTTTCGGAATATCATTTAGCCGAAAAGCCCAAATATATTGTAGTAATGAGCGGAAGTGGAATACCCAGTGAATCAGGTTTAATGCGAACCTATAAAGCCGCTGAAGTAGCCAAAAAATTTAAATCGGCACAGGTTATTATTACTATGCCGGGTGATACAGCAGACACTTCGGCAGCATGCTATCTGATGAAAAAAGAGCTGATGATCAGAAATATTGATGGAGACCGAATATTTTTTGAAAATAAGGGAACTAACACACGTTCTCAAGCACTATATGTGCAAAAATTGATAAATGGAAATCCACCTTTGGTTATTGTAACCTCTCCGGAACACATCTATCGTTCGTTAAAAACCTTTCATAAAATTGGTTTAACCAATCTAACAGGAAAAGCAGCATATGAAAAACCAGTGCTTGCTTCTTTTGAATTTGAAGATGATAAATTAGGAGGAAATAAAATGATTCCGAGTATAGGAAAAAATTCACAACTTCGTTACCAGTTCTGGAATCATTTGAAATATCAAATTATCGTTTATCGCGAATATTCGGCAATTGCTTTTTATAAAATAAAAGGCTGGATTTAGTGATTTATCTCATTTAATTTTTTGTTGAATCACTATTTGTATTATCATATTTTTAGTACTTTTGCATTAATTTAGAATGAATCTAAATAAGGAATTATGATAACAGTTTCAGAAAACGCAAAAAAACAAGCCATCACATTAATGCAGGAAGATAATGCTCCTGAAGGGAGTTTTATCCGAGTAGGTGTTAAAGGTGGTGGTTGCTCCGGCTTAACTTATGATATGAGTTTTGATCATGTTATTAACGATACTGACAAAGTATTTGAAGACAAAGGCGTAAAAATTGTTTGCGATAAAAAAAGTATTTTATACTTAGCAGGAACAGAATTAGATTATTCTGGTGGGTTAAACGGAAAAGGATTTGTTTTTAAAAACCCCAACGCCAATAGGACTTGTGGTTGTGGTGAAAGTTTTTCAATGTAGTAAGAATTAAGAATATTGTTGAAATGAAAAAAGCGAAGGCAATAACAGAAGACGAGCTTGGAAAACAGCTAGAAGAAAACCATGAATACAAATATGGTTTTACATCCAATATTGAGTCGGAAGTAATTCCTAAAGGGTTAAACGAAGAAGTTATTCGTTTAATTTCATCTAAAAAGAATGAGCCACAATGGTTACTCGATTTTAGGTTAAAAGCTTTTGCTCAATGGAAAAACATGTCCGAAAAAAGATGGGCTCACGTAAAATATCCGAAAATAGATTTTCAAAATATTTCCTATTATTCCTCTCCCAAACAAAAAACAGATGTAGATTGGGAAGATGTTGACCCAGAGTTAAAAGCAACAATGGATAAGCTGGGCATCTCTATGGATGAACAAAAAGCCTTAAGTGGTGTTGCTGTCGATTTTGTTATGGACTCTGTTTCTGTAAAAACTTCTTTTAAGGAAAAGCTAGGTGAACTCGGAATAATCTTTTGTTCTTTTAGTGAAGCAGTAAAAGACCACCCAGATTTAGTAAAAAAATATTTAGGAACATCCGTTCCGAGCACGGACAACTTTTACGCTGCTCTTAACTCTGCGGTATTTTCTGATGGTTCTTTTTGTTACATTCCAAAAGGGGTTCGTTGTCCAATGGAACTATCAACTTACTTTAGAATAAACGAAGCCAATACCGGTCAGTTTGAAAGAACACTTTTAATTGCAGATGAAAATAGTTATGTAAGTTATCTGGAAGGTTGTACTGCTCCGCAAAGAGATGAAAATCAATTACATGCAGCTGTAGTTGAGTTAATTTCATTAGATGGTGCAGAGATTAAATATTCTACCGTTCAAAACTGGTATCCTGGTGATAAAGATGGAAATGGTGGAATTTACAATTTCGTTACCAAAAGAGGTATTTGCCATAAAAATTCTAAAATTTCTTGGACTCAGGTTGAAACAGGTTCAGCAGTTACATGGAAATACCCCTCTTGTATTTTAAAGGGAGATAATGCTATCGGAGAATTTTTCTCAGTAGCAGTTACCAATAATCATCAACAAGCAGACACAGGAACAAAAATGATTCATTTAGGTAAAAACACGAAAAGCACCATTATCTCAAAAGGTATTTCGGCTGGTTTTAGTAACAACTCTTATCGTGGTTTGGTGCAAGTCAACAAGAATGCGACTAATGCTAGAAATTTTACGCAATGTGATTCCTTATTAATGGGAGATAAATGTGGTGCACACACATTTCCTTATATCGAAACAAAAAATAGTTCAGCAAAAGTAGAACACGAAGCTACAACTTCTAAAATAGGTGAAGACCAAATCTTTTATTGCAATCAAAGAGGTATTGATACAGAAAAAGCTATTAACCTAATTGTAAATGGATATTGTAAAGATGTATTAAATAAACTTCCTATGGAATTCGCAGTTGAAGCACAAAAATTATTAGAAATTAGTTTAGAAGGTTCTGTTGGATAGCCTCCCCAACTCCTCCAAAGGAGGGGCTATAAAAAAAGTTGGGTTGAAAAATAAAATAAAATGAACACTATAATTAATAATAACATATAACTAATCCCTCCCCTTTAGGGAGGATAGGAGGAACTTATGCTTAAAATAAATAATTTACACGCAAGTATAGAAGATAAAGAAATTCTGAAAGGAATTAACTTAGAAATTAAAGCTGGTGAGGTTCACGCCATTATGGGACCAAATGGTTCAGGTAAAAGTACGTTATCATCCGTTTTAGCCGGTAGAGAAGAATATGAAGTAACAGCAGGTTCTGTTGATTTTGACGGGAAAGATTTATTGGATTTAAGCCCTGAAAACAGAGCCAGAGAAGGTATTTTCCTAGCTTTTCAATACCCTATTGAAATTCCTGGAGTGAGCAATGTAAATTTCTTAAAAACTGCTATCAACGAAACAAGAGCTTATAAAGGACTTGAACCAATTTCTGCAAAAGATTTTTTGGGCATGGTTAAAGAAAAATCTGCTTTGGTGGAATTGGATGCTAAATTGGCAAGTCGTTCAGTTAATGAAGGCTTTTCTGGCGGAGAGAAAAAAAGAAATGAAATTTTCCAGATGGCAATGTTAGCACCCAAACTGGCCATTTTAGATGAAACCGATTCTGGTTTGGATATTGACGCATTACGAATTGTTGCTAAAGGAGTAAACACTTTAAAAGCTCCTGATAATGCTACCATAGTTATTACGCACTATCAACGACTACTCGATTATATAGTACCTGATTTTGTTCATGTGCTTTACAATGGAAAAATTGTTAAAACAGGAGGAAAAGAACTGGCTCTTGAACTGGAAGAAAGAGGTTACGATTGGATAAAAAATGAAAATGTTGAATTGTAAATTTTAAATGTTGAGTTAGACATCTACTATTTAAAATTCAAAACTTAAAATTTAACATTTCAAAAAAATGACTACAGCAGAATTAACAAAAAAGGACAGATTACTGGAAGTTCTGGGAAAATTAGACTTTTCGGGAGAACCACAATTCGCTAAAAATTTAAGACTGGAAGCAAAAAAAGCTTTAGCAGAATTGGAATTTCCTACATCAAAAACAGAATACTGGAAATACACGCGTGTTGGAAAAATTATTAATAAAAATTATGGCATTCAACAAGAAGCTTCTAATTCAAAAATTGATATGTCAGATTATTTGATTTCAGGATTAGATGCGATTATAGTAGTGTTGGTAAACGGGTTTTATCGAGAAGATTTATCTCAAATAAATAATCAAAATGGAATTAACATAAGCTCTTTAAAACAGGCTATTAAAAATGAAGATTCCTTTTTAAAAGATCATTTAGGAGCCATTGCTAAAGCTGAAAATGAAATTTTTATTGCATTAAACACACTGTGTTTTACTGATGGGATTTATATTGACTTAGATAAAAACACAATAGCTGAAAAACCAATTCACATTATTAATGTTACCAATAGCAATAATTTAATTTCAAACACAAGAGTTATCGTAAAAGCACACGATAATTCTGCTGTTAAAATTATTGAGTCATTTGTAAATCTTCAGGGGAATGAAAGTTTCACCAACAATGTTACTGAGTTTTACTTAAACCCTAATTCTCAAGTAGAATACAATAAAATTCAAAATAAAGAAGGTGAATGCTATCAAATTGCCACAGAACAGGTATATCAACGTGCAGCTAGTAAATTTTCTATTAACACCTTTACTTTTGATGGGACATTAGTTAGAAACAACTTAAACATTGAGGTAAATGCCGAAGGTTGCGAAACCAATTTAAACGGAATTTATTTAGGAAAAGATAACAACCATATTGATAACCATACCGTTGTTGATCAGCTAAAACCAAATTGTAATTCAAACGAAGTATACAAAGGTATTTTAGACGATAAATCTGTAGGAGTTTTTAACGGAAAAGTTTTTGTTAGACCAGATGCTCAAAAAACAAATGCTTATCAGCAAAACAACAACATATTATTAACTGATGATGTTGCTATTTACTCTAAGCCAGAATTAGAAATTTATGCTGATGATGTAAAGTGTAGTCATGGTTCAACAACTGGTCAGCTAGATGATGAAGCTATATTTTATTTACAAGCAAGAGGTATAAGCAAGAGAAGTGCTATCAATTTAATGATTACAGCTTTTGCTAAAGATGCTTTAGATAAAGTAAGTATTAGTGAATTAAAAGATTACATAGAGAATAAAATTGAAACACGTTTTAATAGTTAGAAAGATTATAAAGTAGAAAGTGGCAAGTTTGTAAAGAGGAAAGTTAAAAGAAAATGAAGTAATCTCACTCTAAAAATAAGATTGCTTCGTGCCTCGCAATGACGTAAACGGATAAAAAAAATGACAACAAAAGCGGAGATATTAGACATTGACTTAATTCGAAGTGAATTCCCTATACTTGATAGACAGGTAAATGGGAAACCACTAGTTTATTTTGATAATGGTGCTACTTCACAGAAACCACAAGCTGTAATCTCTGCTATTAATAAATATTACACTTTTGAAAATAGCAATATTCATAGAGGAATTCACACTTTAAGTCAGGAAGCAACAACTGCTTATGAAGAAGCAAGGACAACAGTTCAACATTTTATTCATGCAAAACATTCCCATGAAGTAATTTTCACTTCTGGTACAACCGGAAGCATTAATTTAATTGCTTCAAGTTTAGGAAAAAAACACATTAACAAAGGAGATGAAATCATCATCTCTACCATGGAGCACCACTCAAACATTGTACCTTGGCAAATGCTTTGTGAAGAAAAAGGTGCAAAATTAAAAGTTGTTCCAATCAATGATAAAGGCGAATTTTT
>CAYRAD010000095.1:0-2218 GCA_964422135.1 uncultured Vicingus sp. | reverse complement strand
TACATGAATAAGGTTGGGATTGATACGATTGAAGCCTATGAGCATGAGTTACTAAACTATGCAACAGCACAAATCAAACAAATAGAAGGAGTGAGAATTATAGGAGAGGCAGATAAAAAAGCGAGTGTTTTATCATTTGTGGTTGAAGGAACTCACCCAACCGATATAGGAACAATTATAGATAAATTAGGTGTTGCAGTGAGAACAGGACATCATTGTACCGAACCCTTAATGACTCGATTTAATATTCCCGGAACGGCTCGGGCTTCATTTGCTTTTTACAACACATTCGAAGAAATAGATATTTTTATTAATGCTTTGAAAAGAGCAGTTAACATGTTGATATGAGTTGAAAGTTAAAAAGTTTTTAAAGTAGAAAGTAATAACATGATAATAGAACAATTTGAAGATATAATTTCCTTAAAAAAAGTGAATGAACTTAAACTTTCTGAAAAAATTTCTCTAGACAAATTAAAACATTATAAACTTTGAACTTTTACACTTTATGAACTCAATAAAAGAAATACAGGATGAAATAATTGAAGAATTTTCATTATTCGATGAATGGATGGATAAGTATGAACACATTATTGAATTGGGAAAGGATTTACCAATAATTGCAGAGCAATATAAAACGGAAGAAAATTTAATAAAAGGTTGCCAGTCAAGAGTTTGGCTACATGCCGAACTGGTAAATGAAAACATTGTTTTTACTGCAGATAGTGATGCCATTATAACAAAAGGAATCATTGCTTTAATGATAAGAGTTTTCTCTAATCATACACCGAAAGAAATTGCTGATTCAGATTTGTACTTTATTGATCAAGTTGGCTTACAGGAACATCTTTCGCCAACACGAAGTAACGGACTGGTAGCTATGATTAAACAAATTAAAATGTACGCAATAGTTTACAGTAGTCAGTATAAAAAATAATTAGTAATACTGAATATTTTTTATACTGATAACTATCTACTGACAACTGATTACTATATAAAATGGAAGAAAACGAAGAAATTAACAATCAAATAACTAAAAAGGATGTTGAGGCACAGATCATTGAAACCCTTAAAAATATCTATGATCCAGAAATTCCTGTAGATATTTATGAGATGGGGTTGGTTTATGAAATTAATTTAGATGATGATTTTAATGCTGAAATTGTGATGACCTTAACTTCTCCATCATGCCCTGTTGCAGAAAGTTTACCAGAAGAGGTAAGACAAAAAGTAGAGGCTTTATGGAGTGTAAAATCTGCTAAAGTAAATTTAGCATGGGAACCTATGTGGACCAAAGACATGATGAGCGAAGAAGCACTACTCGAATTAGGCTTTATGTAAGTATAAATACGTAGAACACTAACTATTTATCGTAAAAAACAGCGTTTTCGTCTAATTTTTGAAAAACTTTAGTATGATTTAAGTATATTAGTACGTGATTTTAATCATAAATACGTAACTTATTTAAGTATAAGTACGTAAACGAATTATTTACTTCATTTTAACTTAGATATTATAAGATATTAAATGTACCGTCTTCAAAAAATAGCACTTACAGTAATTTTAGCCTTATGCTACTCTTTAGGTTCTAGCCTTTTTGCTCAAGTTGTATGGACAGGTAACGTTGATTCTAATTGGGAAAATCCTGCAAATTGGCAAGGAGGATTGCCTGTAAATGGAGATAACATCATTATAGACAGTATTTCTAATTATACAGGTGCAAAAGCACATCCAAGCATTACAGTGTCTTCTTCTTTTACTCCAAATAAAGTTGACTTAATACAAGGAGGAAAACTATTTATTTCTAACAATTTAACAACAACAAGAGATATAAAAGTTGATAATGGCCTTTCTACCACTTTTCATACTTATGTTAGTATGACTTCTGGTATTTTAAATATTACAGGAAATAGGAGTATTAAAATTAGAAATGGTGGTGGGTTTATGCTAGCTGGTGGTAGTGTTATTATCACCAGAGATTTAGCCGTAGAAACAGGTTCATCTTTTATAATGAATCAGAGTATAGGAGTATCAAGTATATTGATTAATTCTGATGGCAACGCGAAAGGTAAACTTAAATTAAAGTCTAAAAATGGGAATAACCCAACTTTTAATTTGCAAGCGGGAACAATAACTATTAATGCTGGTGACAAATCATCTCTTTTACTCGATGACAGAATTAACTCTCCTACTAACCCACTAATTTTAAATATTACAGGAG
>CAYRAD010000094.1:4911-7900 GCA_964422135.1 uncultured Vicingus sp. | reverse complement strand
GAAAAATTTGATTTGACAAGAGAACGTGTTCGACAAATTAAAGAGAAAGGCATTAGAAGACTAAGACATTCATCTAGAAGTAAATTATTAAAATCATATTTAGGATAAATAAAAACTTTTTAAAAATGGAATTAGTAGATAACAAAACAGCTTACGAGTTTAGGTTAAACCAATTCGTAGATGATGAAAAATCAGCTATTAGCTTAATTAGTTACATAGGTGATTTAATGTATGGTAAATCAGTAGAACTAGTATTATTTAGAAATCCTCTGGTTGACAAAAGTATCTCAGAAATATTGAAACTGCACAAAATAGCAAAATCAATTGCTTTTAATCCTATTAGCATTCAAGAAACAACTTCTATTGCTAAAGAATTGTGTAACTTAAATTTAGCTCCTTCAAAACTAGATATTGGTAAATTGGCTAGTGAGTGGAAAAATGAAAAAGCCAATTACAATTCTCAAAGTGATTTTTTGAAAGCTAAATTGGCTGGTTTTGATGATACAGAAAAACACGTTATTACTCCAAAGGATATTGTGCTTTATGGATTTGGTAGGATTGGCAGATTAGTTGCTAGAGAATTAATAAAGCAAGCAGGAAAAGGGCAGCAATTTAGATTAAAAGCTATCGTTACAAGAAATGTAACACCAGATTCTATTATTAAAAGAGCTGCTTTATTAAGAAATGATTCAGTTCATGGTTTTTTTAATGGCACTGTTGATGAAGATTTAGAAAATAATGCATTAATTATTAATGGTCAAATAGTTAAAATGATTGATGCAAGTAATCCTGAAGAAATTGATTACACTGCTTATGGAATTCATGATGCATTAGTAATTGATAACACAGGAATTTATAGAGATAAAGAAGCATTATCAAGACATTTAAAATCTAAAGGTGTAAGTAAAGTTTTGTTAACTGCTCCTGGAAAAGAAGTTCCAAATATTGTCTATGGAATAAATGAGGAAGAATTTAATATTAACGAACACAATATATATTCTGCTGCATCATGCACAACAAATGCTATTGCTCCAATTTTATACACCATCGAAAATAATTTGCACATCAAAAAAGGTCACATTGAAACTGTTCATGCTTATACTAATGATCAAAACTTGTTAGATAACATGCATAAAAAACCAAGAAGAGGTAGATCTGCTGCAATAAATATGGTAATTACTTCAACGGGTGCTGGTAATGCTGTTACTAAAGTTGTTCCCAGTTTAAAAGATAAATTAACGGCCAATGCTGTTCGTGTACCTACACCAAATGGCTCTTTAGCAATTTTAAATTTGAATGTTGAAAAAGAAACATCTGTAGAAGAAATTAATGAAATAGTTCGTAGAGCAGCCCTACAAGGTAGATTGGTAAATCAAATAAAATATGAATACGATCCTGAATTAGTATCTAATGATATTATTGGAAATACGTGCTGTGCTGTTTTTGATAGTAATGCAACGATAGTTTCTAAAGACAAAAAAAATATAGTATTGTATGTTTGGTATGACAATGAATTTGGATATACTAAACAAGTTATTCGTTTGGCTAAACATGTAGCAAAAGTTAGAAGGTTAATTTATTATTAATTAAATACTAAAAAAATAAGAGCTCATTCGCTTAAGGCGTGTGAGCTTTTTTTATAAAAAAAATTAAAAATGGCTGAGCCAAAAAAAAACAATCGGATAACTAACATTATTTCTGACCTTTCTTCCAACGAGAACAAGAAAACACAAAAAGCTCTTAAGCAATTAAGAAAACATGGTAAAAAAGAAGCTTTTATACCGTTAATTGATGTTTTGTTAACTACAAATGACAATGAACTAAAGCAAGAAATTATTAACCTACTCTATGATTTAAAAGACCAATCAGTACAAGAAGTCATAATTACAGCTATTGAAAATAAAAAATACGACACAATTAAAGACACTTTAATTTCAATTTTTTGGCAATCAACCTTGGATGGAAGTCAATACATCTCAACATTTATTCGAGAAGCAATTAATGGCAATTACCTAATATGTCTCGAAGTGCTAACAGTAATTGAAAATTTTGACAATACATTCAATGAAGATGAAATTAATGATTTAAAGTTTGATTTAGATGAAGCTATTGAGAATGAAGAAACTGAAAAGAAAAAACTATTACTGTCAATTAAATCTGTTTTGGACACATTAAATATTGAATATTGATATAACAAAAAGCAGCATATATATGCTGCTTTTTTTCAATATATTTTATCTGATGTTATTCTGATCCACCACCTAACCTAATTCCAATCTTTACAGCTAATCTTAAATCAACTTTTAATGTGTTACCAATATATGGAATATAATCATCTGAATTAAATTCTGCATCAGTAAGTTTCTCAACAGTAGCATCACTGAATTTCACACTATTTGCAATAAATTTCCCAATACCTCCAGTTACTTCTAAAAATAATGCTCCTGAAGTCTTCCATTTATATCCCAATATAGCTCCTAATCCAAAAGCTGTAGTCGATACATCGGTTTTTCCAGTTACAAAAACATTATCAACAATTCCCATGTATGTATTATTAGATGCTTTAGAAGTTCTAAACTTCCCATATAGCCCCATATAAATGCCGTCATTTCCTTTATTTGGTGTAAAAAAGGCTTTATATTCTGGTATAATGTTCATCTCTGAGTACTTATATTTCCCATCTATGGCAGCATAAATACCATTATTAGAAATTCCATCATCAAACATATTCTTTGATGAGAAATTAAAATTGATACCAACAGAATTATTGGGGTTAATGGCATATTCATAGCCTAATCCATATTTTGAAAAAGCAAATCCGAGTACATCAAGGCTAATATCATGTTGAGCCTTTAGAGTTAGCCCTGAAATTAAAAGGGCAGCTATCATTAATTTTTTCATAATAATATAAGTTAATTGGTTTTATTAATTACCATAAGGATTTATAGGTTACATTGGCTTTTGGTCCTTTTCCATAAGCAACACCTAT
>CAYRAD010000094.1:0-4811 GCA_964422135.1 uncultured Vicingus sp. | reverse complement strand
TTTTCTTTACAATCCTTATCAATTTTTTTCTTGTAAATCGGTTTGATAGCATTCATAGCTTTTACATAACACTCTTCACAAGCACTTGGAACAGCTGATAGTATAAAAATAGCTTTATCAAACTGACTTTGATCTGCAGCAGTTTGAGCTTTTTTAATAATTAAGTCACAGTTATCTTTGTAATACTGAATAATCTTTTCCTTACCAGTTTTCACAAATGCCTGAATATCCGGATCAGAAACCCTTATGTTCTTTAAAGCAGCATTATAAGCTTTTGTTTCATTCTTTCCGACACCTTTAACTCTAATATTGGTACTTGCAAACATAGTACCTTCAAAACCATCACCAATATATAGAGATACATTTAATGTATAAGCATGCATAGGAGGAGCTGTAGGTGTAATATCTTTAGTTTCTACACTAATATTTGCAGATATAATGAACCTGGTATTATATGGGCTACCACCTAAACCATTTTTGGTAACAACCATTTTTAATTTATTGTTTAAACTCCTACGAGCAGCAACAGGCATCCCATCAATAGTGGGTGGTACCCATGCGGTTAACATAATTCGATTTTCGTCTTTCGATTTACTAGCCTGAGAAAAACTATCAGAACTGGAAAATAGAAATAATGTTATTAATAATAGTTGACTTAATTTTTTCATTGTTTGTAATTTTAGTTTATTTACCTCCTAGTATAATTGTTGCTCTACCAAGACCTTTCATTACTAATTTATTTGGAATTAAATAAGGTTCTTTTTTAAGCATTTTACTTAATCCTTTAGCAAACCTTCTAGCATCCATTGCTCTTCCTTTTGCATTGTAAAGTGGAATTCTTACTTGCTCAAAAAGTGCCATGTTTTCAGTCATATCAGTAGTATTGAATCTTCCTTTAACAGTATTTTCAGCCATCCAATCTTCAATCAAAGCTCCCAATTCATCATCTCCATAATCTTCACTTTCTAAGTCACCATCCCAATCATCCCAAGTTTGGATTCTAAGGATTATTTCACGACCATTTTCAAACATATCATCAAAATAAGTTTGTAAGGTAGCATTGAAATTATCAATGTGAGCAGTTACAGCTTCAGATAATAATACTGGCACCTCAGCAGAAAAAGATGGAGCACCAGTTCCTTGTGCACTAGCAATTTGTTTGTCTGTATAAGAATCTAATCCCTGTAAAATAAATGTAATTGATTTTTTAGGTCCTGTTTTATTAATTTTCCATGTTAATTGCATAATAATATCAGCTTTAGCCACTTTTTTCAATGCATCTATTGGGTTTTCATTTACTTCTCCACCTGATTTTGATGTTCTCATTGCATCCTCAGCAGAATTCGACTCTAAAGTTTTTAAAGCTGACTCCAAATTTTTTAAAGGGAAACCTCTTTCTGCCATCATACCATTAATCGAAGAAATAACGAGTAATACATCTGTGTTTTCTTGAAGTGCTTTTTTATAATCTGGTACTTTAACTTTTGTCCCTTGATTGTCAAACTCCATCATATAACCATTTAGGTTACACCAGTTATCACTAGGAACAACCATAATAGTTGGTTTTTTTGCCTGACCGAAACTTAAAGTAGCTCCGATTAAAATTAGGCTGCATAGTATTAATGTCTTTTTCATAATTCTTATTTTATATTTTTTATTATTAAGTTATTTTATTTAGGCAATATTTGATCCTGAATCATTCTCTCTTTTAGTTTAGCTCTTTGCACACGAATGATAACACCATAGGTTACCTGGTCACCGGCTTTTTTTCTTCCCTGAACTACTGAAAAATGCAAGTCCGAACCGTCCTCGCCAGTAATAAATTCCTTATATGGCCCTTGATCTGCAAAAAAGGCATTAAAGTAATCTTCTTTTTTCTCGCGAATGTTGGGGTCAAATAAAACAGGTTTAGTGTTACATCCTTTTGTACTTCTAATTCCTTTAAAAAGCACATCACTTAAACCATTTTTCTTTGCTTGTTCAATGGCATCCTCTCTATTTCTTCCACTCCCCCAACCTTTAACAGTCTGTGATCCATCACCTTCAACTCCCATGCATTCCGTTTCGTATGTATAGTTACCAGCACCTCTCATTTGTGTACTACCACAAGATGTGATAATAGTGCTTAGTATCGCTAAACTAAAAGCAGTGCCTAATATTAATGTTAATTTTTTCATAGTTATAATTTTTAAAATCCAGATGATAACCCTCTAATTACCCCAGCTGCTTCTAAATCTTTTCTAAGATTGTCTGACATCACAGTAACAACAACTCCTACTTTATATTTGTATCCTTTAATCTTAACGCTTCTAACATCAGGTGTTGAATCTCCTGAAACAGAAACAAATTTTTGATATTTACCTCCTTCAAATTCAAAGAAATTATCAAAAAATTCTTTTTTTTGTTGTTCAACAGCAGGGTCACTTACTAGTGGTTTTTGTGCTGTACAACCTTGTCCACCCCCAGCATAACCTTTAAAAATAATACCATGAACAGCATTCTTTTGAGCCTGTTTTGTGGCTACTTTTGCTTTTTTTGAATATGACCAAACTTTGATCACTTTAGTTCCTGGTTTACCTATACCTACACATTCTATTTCGTACTTCCAGTTTTCTGTATCTTCCTGAGCTTTTTTTGTTTTATTTAGTTGTGCATTTGAAGCAATAGTAAAAGCAAGAAACATCAATGCCAGAATACTTGCTTTATTAATAATTCTTTTCATGTTTATTAATTTTAGTTATTATTATATTAATTAGTTTATTTGCCTTAAAAGCATACCTGGATAATATCCCTTCCCACCTTTAAAATGAGTAAACTCTATGCTTGAATCTACTTTTATTGGATTTCCTTCTTCATCAACTGGTTCTTCTCCAACACTATACATATTATTCCATATTTTTCCTTTCTCAACTTTAATTACTCCTTTTCTTTTATAAGTAATCTTTCCTTCAGCATCAGCTACCTGTTCAAGTACTTCATACTTATCACCAGCTTCAAGACCTTCTTTTAAACCAATTTTTGCACCTAATGGATCAGCACTTACTAACGGTGTTTTAGTCCTAAATGGTTCAAATTTTCGTTGTAATTTAGCATACACTGAATTAATAGATCTTAAAGTTGCCGTTTCAACAATAGCATTTATATCAGTAGCATTTTTACTAACACCTGCAATAAAAGCCTTAGCTTTCTGATAACCTAATAATTTTAAATGAAATAAGTCAGTATTGTCAAAAGCTTCTTTTTTTGTTGGATCGATACTAGTTGTGTCCATCCATAAATCCTGATAAAAAACAGCTGACATTGAATCTGTCCATTCTAATTGATATAAGTATGCTGTTGTTAATACGATATATCCATCCTTAGTTTTTTCATATAATTTATCAGCAGCTTTTTCAACAATTAATCTTCCAATTGCATCTTTATCTTGATCCTTAACTGTTGAGTATGCAGCATCTCTAACACCTTTTGCTACTGGTTCATTTTCTATAAATTCAGAATAGTTGACTACAACAAATGTATTTGGAATTAATTCTTCACCAGCATCAGCTAACATTGATGTCCCCCTCTCAGTACTAGCCGCAGTTGCAGCAGCTTGAGCTGAAGCATCATACATGCCTCTTTCTCCGATAAGATTCATATCAAATGCTCCTTCAGGACTTCTGTCAAACCATTTTGCTACAATTTTGTTAGCAACTTTATTTTCCTCAAAATATTTATTGATTGAGAGGCTTAAATCTTTACTCTCTTTTTTACTTAATTTCTCACCTTCATCTGCAACAGGAGCTACATAATATTTTGCCAAATCAAAAGATTTATCTCCAACTGTATGGTTGTTATACTTATCTGGAAATTCAGCGTTTTTAAAAGTTTTTAAAATAACATCAATTTTGGGGAGTTTAGCATCTTCGATTATCATGGTATGTAAAGAGCTTCTTCTGTATTTTGCCACCCCAGCCTTTTTATCAGCAACACCTATCTTTCCAGAGTCTTTCTCTTTCTTTTCTTTTTTATCTTTCTTGACTTCCTTAACTTCTGTGTCCTGTGCAAAAACTGTATTGGTCTGAAATCCAATAAGTATAAATAGAACTAGAGCTACTCTAATTAAATGCTTTACTCCAGCATAATGTAATTTTAAATCCATTAATATTTTGTTTTAATAATTTATATTGAATATCTATAAAAAGGTAACAAGTTTGTTACCCTTTATCATAATCATATACAATATTACTTTGCTCCACTTTGGGCCTTAATGGCATCTAATTGTCCTGGTATTGCAGCTTGTGTTGCATTCAATGCTTTTGTTCCTGCATTAACTGCTTTTACTGCTTTTAATGAATTTGTTTTTGGTGTTATTCCTTTAGCTTGTTTTAACACATCAGCAGATTTTCCTAATAAACCTTTAACTTCTTTCATTTGCTGTTCCAATTCATTTTTAACTTTTCCTGCATCTGCAATATTTCCTTTAGCATCTGAAAGTTGTTTTGTTATTTTTTGATTTTTTTCATACAAATTAAATGCAGATGTTACATAGTTATCAGTTGCTGAGTGACCAACTTTTGCAGGTCTTTTTAAAGGTTTTTCTTGTTTAGCTTTTTTCCCTTTTTTTTGAGCATAAGAATTAACAGATACTCCTGTAATTAATAAAGTTACAAATAATACTTTAGCACATGTTCCTGCATTTTTAATAATTGTTTTCATAATTTTTATTTTAATTAATTTGATTAGTTAGTTAGGCTAACAAATATAGAATAAAAAGTTAAATATGGAAGTAAAAACTTGTATACTTTGATTAATTAACACATCAATTTCTA
>CAYRAD010000093.1:0-7906 GCA_964422135.1 uncultured Vicingus sp. | reverse complement strand
TAATTCTTTTGCTCAAAAAGAAATTATTATTAATGATTCTACAAAAGTAGTATGGGTTGATGATGACCCTGTTTTGGCTGCTATTGATAGTATGATGGCCTCAGGATATTTTGAAAGTCTGGGATTTAATGACAATATAAAGCAACTCAACAAAAACCATTATGTAAAAGATTCGATTCCTGTTTTTGACAGCCTTACTTATGCTAATCGTTTTAAAAAACTGAACGCTAATTCTCCGTTTAGTCTGGTATACAATCCTATTGTAAAAAACTATATAAACCTTTATGCCAAAAGAAGAAAAAAGATAACTGGACGAATGTTGGGATTGGCTCCTGCATATTTTCCCATATTTGAACAAAATTTAGACAAATACAATATACCACTGGAAATCAAGTACTTGCCCATAATTGAATCAGCCTTAAACCCGAAAGCTAAATCGAGAGTTGGAGCCACCGGTTTGTGGCAATTTATGTACCCTACAGGAAAAATGTACGGATTAGAAGTGACTTCGTATTACGATGAGCGAAGTGATGTCTATAAATCTACAGATGCAGCATGCCAGTATTTAAAATCATTGTACGAAATGTATCACGATTGGGATTTGGTTTTGGCTGCATACAACTGCGGGCCAGGAAATATTAATAAGGCTATTAGGCGGTCTGGCGGAAAAACAAGCTACTGGGAAATCAGAAACTTTTTGCCGGTTGAAACACGAGGTTATTTACCTGCATTCATAGCTGTTAATTATATTATGAACTATGCCTCCGAACATAATATTTATCCTATTGAACCTGATATTTCCTGTTTTAAAGTAGATACCATTGGAGTTAGTGACCATCTTTCTTTTGCTCAAATTTCAGAATACCTTGATATTCCAATCGAGTACATTGAATTTTTAAATCCGGCTTACAAAGAAAATTTTATACCGAATGTAGGAAAGGCAAATACTCTTTGTCTTCCGGTAGATAAAGTAGGTGACTTTTTAATGAATGAACAAACCATCTATGCTCTAAAAACGGAACAGGACATAAAGGACAGCATAGCAGTTGCGAACAATGAAATGATTGCATCTTCTTCGTCAAAAAGAGGAAATGCCATTGTTTATAAAGTAAGAAGTGGTGATGTACTTGGAAAAATAGCACAAAAATACCATTGCCGGGTAAGTCAGATAAAAGACTGGAATAATTTGTACAGCGACCGATTAAACATTGGTCAGAAATTGTACATTTATGCCAAACCCAGTTATGCCGTTCAAAACAAGAAAAAAGCAAATGTGGATGCAGAAAAATCTTCCCATTCAGGCAAATATCTTTACCATATTGTAAAATCTGGAGATAATCTTTGGGACATAGCTAATAAATACGATAATGTTACTATTGAACAAATTAAAGAACTTAATAAAGCAATAGACGTTAAACGATTAAAATTAGGCACTAAACTAAGGATTAAACCCATCGGCTAATTACTTATTTCATGAATTCTATCAGTAAGTTTTTTATCTTTTTATTCATTGCCAGTACTCTTTTTTCATGTGATGACATGAATGAAAGAATATTACCAAATTGTACAGGAAAATCTGGTGATCTGTTAGTTGTAGTCGATTCTTTTTATTACAATCATCAAACCGGAACGGCAATTCAAGAAATTTTTTCACAAGAGCAAGTTGGTCTTCCACAACGAGAAGCATTGTTTAATATTATTCAAGTACCCCATCGTTCATTTGCCAGAATTTTTGAAACCATGCGAAACATTATCATGGTTGATATTGAGCCTGAAAGCAAAATAAAGTTAACTGTAACCAAAGATGTTTGGGCCAATTCGCAATTGGTAATTACCATAACTGCACCTTCTGATAAGATTGCCGCAGCAACCATTAATAAAAATGCCGAAGCTTTACTGGCTTATTTCAACGATAAAGAACTTGAACGCTTACAAGCTAAATATAAGGTTAATTCGCACAGTAAAAATGCTCAGTTTTTAACTAAAAATTTTAAACTCTCGCTTCATCTTGATGAACTCTATATTGTTGCTAAGCAGACCAAGGATTTTGTATGGTTAAGAAAGGATAAAACTGCCGGAGGACACCCGATAAGTCAGGGAATTTTAATCTATACTTATCCTTACGTTAGTGATAGTACTTTTGAAGTTTCCAGCCTGGTGGCTAAAAGAAATTATTACACCGGTAAGTATGTAAAAGGAGGAGTTGAAAATTCTTATATGATTTCCTATCCTGAATATGTTCCTGTACAAAAAGAAATCAGTTTAAATGGAGTTTATGTTAATGAGTTAAGGGGCTTATGGGATATGCATGGCGATTTTATGGCCGGACCATATATTAATTATACATTGGTTGATGAAAAAAGAAATAGGGTGATTTGTTTGGATGGTTATGTTTATGCTCCGAAATTTGATAAACGTGAATACGTAAGGGAATTGGAAGCTTTGATTAAAACTATTACTTTTTAGTTATTCAGCCAACAATTTGGCTACAAAATCATTAGTTTGCTGGGTATATCTTAAATAATATGAACCGGTAGCGGGTCCATAAAAACCGGTATTAATTTTTCTAACCTTTCCTTTTCTGTCGATAAAAATAGTAGTAGGATATGACATAATATGATTAAGCATAGGTAATGATTTTGCCGTTGTAATTTTATTGGCTTTTCCGGCAATTAAAAAATCATACTGGGCATTAAAATAAGTTTTAATTCTTAATATGCTTTGTTTCGAATCTTCAAAATTGTCCGTTTTGTCGTAAGATAAGGCAATGATTTCTAAACCTTTATCATGATTATTGTTATACAACTCAGTAAGGTATGCTGTTTCATCCTTGCAATTTGGGCACCAGGGTCCCATGATATTTACAAGAACTACTTTTCCATTATATTTTTTATCACTCAAAGAAACATTTTCTCTTTTAATGTTCGGAAATGTAAAGGCTAAATTTGAGTATCCTTCTTTTAGAAAAGTCAATGAATCGGGATTGGTTAACTCAAATGACTCATTCCTGTATGCGACCCATGGCTCCTCCCAATGATTCCCTGACCAAAAAGTACCAAACAAAGAATCATTTTGAAGTAATGCTTTAAACAAAAATAAATGTGAACCATCAAAACAAGATAAATAAATACTATCGTTGTAAACATTTCCTTCTAAAAAACGATAATCACCTGTTTCAGTCATAAATGTGCCTGTTAGGTAATCATCCACCTGCTGAAACTCCCCAATTGCTTTATAATAATCCTGAGGATTATCTTTACTAAAATCGACCTCCCATTTGCCCGTTATGTTGCTTAATGATTTATTATTTTCCGGTTTTTTAAATCTAACTGAATAACCATGAACCGCTGTAAAAGGAATGATGTAATCTTTACTTCCTTTATGCCAATTTCCTTCTATTGTGGTCGAATTGATAATATCTCCCTCAAACCATGAATTAAATATTGGATCTTCAATAATAATTTTATTATCACTAATACTAACTGGTTTTGATAATATCTTTTCGTCAGCATTAGTAAATTCCACCTGATATAAAGTATCCGTTTTCTTTAATGTAAAATTTACAGGAGTACTATTGGTAGCAGAAATTTTAAACTCCATGCGCCAAACCCCTTCAACTAAAACATCCTCAGCATTTTTTGTTACCTTGATTTGGGTTGAATCACCAGAACAGGAAATAATTGTACTGAGAATAAAAAGGTATAGGAAATTTTTCATCTTCGCGAAAGTAATTAAAATATTATAGCGTTCAAAAGGACTTAGTATTTTTTCTTGCCCTTATTATTTAAAGAATAATTGTACTTTTATCATTGTAAAATATGAAGCTTATGAAAAATTTTCTTTTAATATTATTGCTAGTAATTAATCGTATATTAATTGCTCAAATACCAGTATATTATAATAATGTGAACCTCACATTAACAGGTATGGCTTTAAAATCTGAATTGTCTCAAAAAATATCAAACACACATACCAACCAATTGCAATACAGCGATATTTGGGGGGTACTACAACAAACAGACCTTGATCCAGCTAATTCGAACAATGTTCTCTTATTATATGGCTACAACGATGGAGATGGAAATCCAACTACAGATAGAACAAGAAATAAAAATAATTACAGTGGAAATATAGGTGATTGGAACCGAGAGCACACTTATGCTCAATCTTTAGCAACACCTAGTATGAATACAACCTCTCCTAATGCCGGAACAGATGCACATCACATACGGTCATCTGACGTTCAAATGAATGGAGACAGAGGGAATCGAAAATTCGCATCTGGAAGTGGAAATGCTGGAACAGTTGGTGCTAATTGGTATCCTGGTGATGAGTGGAAAGGCGATGTGGCTCGTATGATGATGTATATGTATTTAAGATATCCTTCTCAGTGTTTGCCTGATAATGTTGGAGTTGGAACATCTGTTGCCATTGATCCTTCAATGATTACGCTATTTTTACAATGGAATGTACAGGACACAGTTTCTCCGTACGAAACAAACAGAAACAACTTACTGGAAGGAATTCAGGGAAATCGAAATCCTTTTATCGATAACCCTTATCTGGCCACAATCATTTGGGGAGGAACTCCAGCACAAGATAAATGGAACATGACGATTGTTCACGAATACAAGGAGAACTCTTCTTTTTCTGTCTATCCTGTACCTTCAAAAAACGGAAGCATTCATGTTCATTTTAAATATACCGATGATGTTGAATATGTGGAGTTGTATAGCTTAAATGGTCAAAAATTAAAATCAACACAAACCCCAAAAATTGAAAACAACGAATTTGTTTTAGAAAACCTTGAAAAAGGGTTTTTTATCTTAAAAACAATGGTTAATAAGCAATTAATAGTTAAAAAGGTAATTGTTAATTAATACATTTTAGGGCTGGTTCCCTTGCCATACCTTAGCTCAACAGGAACTATGTATTGTAATGAAACTTCTAAGCCCCCAGCTCCTGAAAGTGCAGATGTAGTTACATCGTAGCTTAATCCCAGATTAAAGTTAAAAATTTCCATTGATAGTTTGGGTATGAGTGCATCTCCATAACGGTAAAACATACCAAGAGAAACAGCACTTTCTTTAAAGATACCTGTGTATTTTGATTCATTTTTTAGTTTTGTTCTAAAATAAGTTCCCAAAATTAATTCACTTGAAGGCCCCTGCTTTTGCCACATAAATCCGGGAATAAAAGCGTAGCCCGTACTTTCTATTCCAACAATCACATATCACTAAAACATTAAAATAAATGCTTGAGAAAGTTTGTTTTTACAAATTTAAATTTTGTGAAAAAGCCTCCTGAGATTCAGGAGGTTTATAAATTCTTTATAAGGAATTCCTTTAAAAATCGAATTTTATACCTTGTGCCAGCGGTAAACTGTCAGAATAATTGATTGTATTTGTTTGCCTTCTCATGTATGCTTTCCAAGCATCAGAACCAGATTCACGACCGCCACCGGTTTCTTTTTCACCACCAAAAGCTCCTCCTATTTCTGCTCCAGAGGTGCCAATATTTACATTGGCAATACCACAATCAGAACCAGCGCAAGATAAATACAATTCCATTTCACGCATACTGTTGGTAAATATGGCTGACGATAATCCCTGAGGAACTCCATTCTGTAAAGCAATAGCTTCTTCTATAGTTTTGTATTTTATTACATAAAGAATTGGTGCAAAAGTTTCTGCCTGTACAATCTCAAATTCATTTTTTGCTTCAATAATACATGGCTTCACATAACAGCCACTTTCGTAACCTTCTCCTTCTAAAACACCACCTTCAACTAGCTCATTTCCACCTTCTTGTTTTGCTTTTTCAATGGCATTTAAATAACCTTGTACGGCACCTTTATCAATTAATGGACCAACATGATTGTTAGAATCCAATGGGTTTCCAATTTTTAATTGTCCATAAGCATTTTTCAAAACGCTGATTGTTTTATCATAAACACTTTCGTGAATAATTAACCTTCTTGTAGATGTACAACGTTGCCCGGCAGTACCAACTGCTCCAAATACAGCCCCAACCAACACCATGTTTAAATCAGCTTGGTCAGAAACAATAATTGCATTGTTACCTCCTAATTCCAATATGGTATTACCAAAACGTTCTGCAACAGTTTTTGATACATGTCGTCCAGTTCTGGTTGACCCAGTAAAAGATACTAATGGAATACGCGGGTCGTTGTTAATTAAATCTCCAGATTCATTTCCAATCACTAAACAACTAACGCCTTCAGGTACATTGTTTCTTTTTAATACATCAGCTATTATATTTTGACAAGCTATACCACATAATGGTGCTTTTGAGCTAGGTTTCCAAATACAAACATCACCACAAACCCATGATAACATGGAGTTCCAACTCCAAACAGCAACAGGGAAGTTAAAAGCGGAAATTATTCCAACCACTCCATAAGGATGCCATTGCTCATACATTCTGTGCATTGGACGTTCGCTATGCATGGTTAATCCGTATAATTGACGAGATAGACCAACAGCAAAATCACAGATATCAATCATCTCCTGAACTTCACCCAAACCTTCTTGTAAGCTTTTACCCATTTCATAAGAAACTAAATTTCCTAATGCTTCTTTATGTTTTCTTAACTCATCACCCATCTGACGAACAATTTCTCCTCTTTTCGGAGCAGGCATTAATCGCCAAACTTTAAAAGCTTCTTCTGCAGTTTTCATTACATCCGAAAAATCTTCTGAAGTGGCCGCATTAACACTACCTATTAATTTTCCATCAACCGGAGAATACGAATCAATTTGTTTCCCTTTTGTAAATGTATTTTTCAAACCAGTGCTTGCACCATAATTGTTTTCTTTAATTCCTAATTCTTCTAAAAACCTTTTTATTCCAAAGCTGTTTGCTGTTAATGTATCTGACATGTTAAATAATTTTTAATTAGATGAAAAATGGTTGCAAATTTAAGAAATAAAAGGTTATGCTTATAAAGGAATGATAAAGAAATAACCTATAAATCTTAGCTTGTTCTTTTTCACTTTTTCTGTGTTGTAAAATCGTTAAATAACTATGGCTATTCACCTCGTTTACGTTTTGAAAATTTTTAATGTAATTTTGGATTATGGACGAAATAATAAATAGGGTTGAAAACAGCAATTTGATTCAGGTAAACCTGGACGACTACTTTCCAAAAGAAGAACGTGTTTTCTTTGACCTGAAAACAGTTTTGCATGACGAATTGGTGTTAATTGAAAAAGAACTTCGCTCGTTTGTTAAAGAAAATGATTGGTCGATTTACCACGAAAAGTTTGTTGGCATCTATTGTTCTTCGGATGCTATTGTCCCTCTTTGGGCGTTTATGCTAATTGCTTCAAAAATTAAACCTTATGCCAAAAAGGTGGTGATGGGAAATAAAACAGCATTAGAAAAAGCTATTTTTAACACTGTGATTTCAAACATTGATTTTAACCAATTTAAAGATAAGAATGTAATTGTTAAAGGGTGTGGAAAATATCCTATCCCCGAAGCTGCCTTTATAGATTTTACAGTGAAGCTACAGGATTATGCCAAAAACATACTATTTGGCGAAGCTTGTTCGGCAGTTCCTTTGTTTAAGAAGGGAAAATGAAAAATAGAGTTGAAAATTAAATCTCCATTGAGGACTAATATCAGTAATATTTTTCTCTATTTTAGTTTAATAGAAGTGAAATAATAAATTTTATTTATTATACTCAAAGCAACCAAAAACAGTAAAAATCTGTATTATGTTTGCAACATAATAAATGAAGAATAAATTAACAAATATCGGCTGTTTAAAAACAGGATTGCAACAAGTAAGATTGATTGTTTTTTTGTTGATTCTTCTCAACCAAAGTTTTGCCAATTGTCCTTCTATTAATTCGTCTTTTACTCCTTCTGTTATTGATAT
>CAYRAD010000092.1:0-7912 GCA_964422135.1 uncultured Vicingus sp. | reverse complement strand
ATTGGTTTATTCGGTTCTGCACAACCTAATATTCAAAGATTAACTGGTTCTGATAGAATTTTGGTAGAACTACCAGGTGTTAAGAACAAGGAAAGAGTTCGTCAGTTGTTACAAGGAACAGCTAAGTTAGAGTTCTGGTTAACTTATGAAAATAAAGATGTTTATCCAATGTTAGAACAAGCTGACACAAAATTGGGAAAAGTACTTTATGGTGTTGCAGAAAAGGATACATTATCAAAGGATAGTGTAGAAAAGATAGAAGACAATGTAATTGTAGATACACCAGATTCTACCGAAAAAGATACAACAAAAGGTGCTGCAGAAGATTTATTCCAGGCTTTGGATAACGAAGTTAGCGATACTACCGATACTGCTTTAACAAATGTAACAGACAAAAATTTTGAAGACGAAGCTAAAAAGCATCCATTATTTAATGTTATGCGTCCGGCAGTTTTTCAGAACCCAGAAACGAAACAATATGAATTAGGCAGAGGACCTGTAGTTGGATATGTCGCAATTAAAGATACAGCTAAGGTAAATAAATACCTTGCGATGAAAGAAGTCAGATCATTTTTTCCTCCAAGATTAAAATTTTTATGGACAGCTAAACCTTATGATGAAAAAGGATTGTTCTTGCAATTAATTGCTATAAAAATTGATAACAGAGATGGAAAAGCTGCTTTAGAAGGAGACGTAATCGTTGATGCTTCTCAACAATTTGACCAATTTACAGGTGCACCTGAGATTTCTATGTCGATGAATGGTGAAGGAGCAAATAAATGGAGCATTTTAACAGGAGCACATATTGGTGAAGCCATTGCCATTGCTTTAGATAACTATGTGTATAGTTATCCAAATGTAAATTCTCAGATTACAGGTGGACAATCCAGCATATCGGGTGGAAATATTGATATAGAAGAGGCCAAAACAATCGCGAACATTTTAAAGGCTGGTAAACTTCCTGCTCCAGCAAGAATAATTGAAGAGGCAGTTGTAGGACCTACTTTAGGACATGAGTCTATCCGTAAAGGAATGATTTCTTTTGCTGTTGCATTATTAATAGTATTGGCTTATATGATATTTTATTATTCCAAGGCAGGGATGGCTTCAGTAGTGGCTTTGCTGGCTAATATGTTCTTTATATTCGGAATCTTAGCATCAATGCCTCAGTTAATCGCATTAACTCTACCTGGTATTGCAGGAATTATCC
The DNA here is from genome assembly GCA_964422135.1 of uncultured Vicingus sp. Classification (GTDB taxonomy): domain Bacteria; phylum Bacteroidota; class Bacteroidia; order Flavobacteriales_E; family Vicingaceae. The sequence continues at coordinate 6,702 of CAYRAD010000092.1, read as the reverse complement.
TTACCATTGGTATGTCGGTAGATGCTAACGTGCTGATTTTTGAAAGGATCAGGGAAGAACTTACAGCCGGAAAAGGTACGAGATTGGCTGTTTCTGATGGATATAAATTTGCTTATTCATCAATTATTGATGCGAACGTAACTACCTTATTAACAGGTATTGTTTTATGGTTTTTTGGTACTGGTCCTGTTGAAGGATTTGCTAAAACATTGGTGATAGGTATTTTCACTTCTGTGTTTACAGCAATATTTATTACTCGATTAATATTTGAATACCAATTAAATAAAAATAAAATACTTACTTTTTCTACTAAATTTACTGAAGGAGCCTTTAAAAATATTAATTATAACTTCTTAAAGAATAGAAAAAAATTCTACATTCTTTCCGGACTTATTATAGTTATAGGTATTGGCTCCTTATTTACTAAAGGTCTTCAAACAGGAGTTGATTTTAAAGGTGGACGATCCTATACTGTGAGATTCGATAAAGATGTTTCTACTGTTGATATCGCAAAAGAATTAAAAGGTGTTTTTGAAACTGAACCTGAAGTAAAAACTTTTGGAGATGGTAATCAGGTTAAAATTGTTACATCTTTTATGAAAGAGAGTGATGACGAGAAAGCAGATGATATAGTTGAGTCAAAACTTTATGAAGGCTTAGCACCAACTTTAGGCTCTGAAATTAATAAAACAAAATTTATGGATGAATACCTAATGAGCTCTCAAAAAGTTGGACCAACCATTGCTGATGATATGATTAGGAGTTCAATTATGTCAATTATTTTCTCATTAATTATCATCTTCCTTTACATTGTTTTCAGGTTTAAAAAATGGCAATATGGTTTAGGTGCATTAATCGCTCTTTTCCATGATGTTTTAATTGTTCTTTCACTATTTTCTTTATTCTATGGAATTTTACCGTTCTCACTAGAAATAGATCAGGCATTCATTGCAGCAATCTTAACAGTTGTGGGTTATTCCATTAACGATACGGTGGTTGTTTTCGATAGGATAAGAGAAAATTTAGGTTCTCATAAAAAACAGGAAATAACATCTGTTGTTAATACTTCTTTAAACAGTACTTTAAGTAGAACAATTAACACTTCTTTAAGTACCATATTTGTATTGGCAATGATTTTCTTTTTTGGAGGTGAAGTTATTAGAGGTTTCTCTTTTGCATTATTGATTGGAGTTATTGTTGGTACCTATTCATCATTATTTATTGCGTCTCCTATCATGTATGATTTTGATAGCAGGTCTAAAAAGAAATAAATGGGTATTAGATAAGTTAGAAAATCCTTTCCGGTTTCGGGAAGGATTTTTTGTTAAATTTGTTAGATATTTAATAGAAACTTATGAATCAAATATTATTATTAGGAATGCCTGGAGGTGGAGAAATCTTCATCATTGTTTTGGTTATCATTATGCTATTTGGTTCAAAAAAAATTCCTGAATTAGCCCGAGGTATTGGTAAGGGGATGAGAGAAATTAAAAATGCTACCAATAGCATTCAAAATGAAATTAAAGAGGGAGCTAGAGAAATGAATATTCCTAAAAATCCTCTGGATATAAAAAAACAGGTTAAGGATATGATAAATAAAGAAGTGATTTCTGACATTGAACCTGAGACAACATCTCAGAGTAGTACAAAACCTCCTGTCGAACCTAATTCGTCAAAATCCGAAAATCCAAATTCTTAATAAAAATTCTGAATGGAATATTTATTATTAATAGGAGGGCTTATTTTATTAATAATTTCTGGGGAGTCATTAGTACGAGGTGCAGTTGGTGTAGCTTTAAAATTTAATATACCAACATTAGTCATAGGTATGACCATTGTTGCTTTTGGAACTTCTGCTCCTGAACTTATTGTTAGTCTTAAAGCAGCTCTCGAAAATCATCCTGAATTAGCTATTGGTAATGTAATTGGCTCTAATATAGCAAATTTAGCATTGGTTTTGGGTTTAACAACAATCATCCTTCCAATAACGGTTAAACGTTCTACTGCTCATGTGAATTGGTCAATCATGATGGGAGCAACGGTTCTTTTTTTTCTATTTATTTTGAATAAGAATATTGAATGGTATGAAGGATTGATTTTTGTAATAGGTCTAATAGGTTTTAACATTTATATGTTTTGGAATGCCCGGAGGAATAATAAAAATGAAATTATTGAAGTTGATGTTGAAAAAGTAAAAAAATCAAATATTTTATTAAACTTATTTTTAATTATTATTGGTTCTGTAGGCTTGGCTTTTGGAGCGAATTTTTTAATTGAAGGATCCGTACAAATAGCTTCTAATTTTGGGGTAAGTGAGCATGTAATAGGTGTAACAATTGTTGCTTTTGGTACCAGTGTTCCTGAACTCATTACCTCGATGGTAGCAGCATTTAAAAAACATACCGATATTTCTGTTGGAAATTTAATAGGCTCAAATATCTTTAACATTTTTGGAGTTTTAGGAATTTCATCCATAGTTAAAGAAATACCGGTTTCTATGCAAGTTATTAAGGTAGATGTTTTTTGGCTTCTGGCTGTTTCTTTTATTATTTTCCCATTAATGATAATAGGATATAAAATAAACAGGTTAAGAGGAATTTTACTACTTATTTCATATTGTATCTATATTTACTATGTGGTATCATAGTTGATAATTTATTATCTTTCAAAAATTAATTAATTAGGTTGAAACATTTTTTAATCATATTATTTTCTTTACTGAGTACGGTACTAACGGCTCAGCAACCTAATGATGATGTTGATTATAAATATGACAGGGATTACTTGGAAAAATTGATTAATGAGCAGATAAATACTTACCGTGAAAGTAAATATTTAACTCCTTTTAAGAAAGATAATATTTTAAACATTGCTGCAGAAGATCAGGCAACTTATATTTTAAAAACAGGTAAAACTACGCATGAACAACCATCAGCAAAAAAAGAAACACCATTTCATCGGGTAATGTTCTATGATGGTATGCACGGATTAGTTGGTGAGAATTGTTACTCACTAACAGTTGGTACACCGGTTAAATTACCCGGAAGTTCAAAAAAAGTAGTCTTAAAATCATATCATAATGTTGCTACAGCAATAGCCCAAGGTTGGATATCATCTTCCAAAGGAGAGCAAATACTGGCTAATCCAAAATATGTAAATTCAGGAATAGCTGTGTTATTTAATGAAAAGAATAAAATGATTGTTGCCACACAGGTTGTTGGTTCAGCACCATTTTTCTTGCCTAAAGGCGTAAAACCAATGAAAGATGATTTTGGCCTAGAACCTTATAATAAAAGTAAATGTGCCGATCTGGAAAGCAAATTCTCGTATTTACCCCAGTTAATGTCAGATAATATTTATTTTAAAAATGGGGAGATCTATTTTTATTTCCATGACCTGACATTATTTAATAACGTTTTAAGTGATCCGAAAGATGGAATTGCTTTGGATATTGTATCGAGAGATCAGTATATCTGTGGGGAAGGAAACAAATATTATCCGTCAAAGATTCATACAGGAATACTATTGCCTCCTTTTACCAAATCACATATTTTTGGTAAAAACGAATTAAAAGAAAGTAATGAAATAGAAGTTTCATTAGGGCTGATTCCACCTTATGTTGATACGAATTCAGTCGAATTTAATTTACTGATTATAAAAGACAATTGTGCTTGTCAGACCATAGTCTATAATAGTTTGGGAGGAGAAAACCTACATTCGATGGATCTTAACTTTTTAATGGATACTCTTTCTATTAGTAAACGAATAGATTCCATTATGAACAAATTTACCTTTACCATACCTTTTGAACGGAATAAATCTCAGTATAATGATGAAGACATTAAACCATTTCTAGATTCGTTGAGTTTGAACCGATTCGATTTAAAGAAAATTGAAATTGTTGCTTATTCTTCTATAGATGGCGGTAAAAAAGGAAATCAAATTATACAACAAAAAAGGGCCAAAAGTATTTTGGATGCTATCCAGAAATACAAAATTCAGGATGTAGAAACTAAAATAACAACTCAGGAAGATTGGGATGGATTTTACGAATCTATTAAAGGTTCTCCGTACGAGAAGGAATTAGCAAAATTTTCAAAGGAAGAATTAAGAAAATTAATTAATTCAGATACCTTGGCGTATAATCTGGAACCTTATCTCGAAGCACAAAGAAAAGCTAAGGTTACTCTTACTGTTGAGAAAATATTTATGGACTCAACACTCTTTAAAATTTTACCTAAAAAATTCGAAGATGCTATTGCTAAGAAGGATTACACAAAAGCTAAAGTTTATCAATCGGTTATGTTAAATAACATTATGAATGGCAAAATAAATAAAGATGAAATAATAAATTTTAAAATACCTCATTTTAAAGAAACAGTTCCATTGATTAACAACCAAATTGCCTTAAGATGGTATTATTCTGATGCAGAAAACAGGGATAGTTTAAATAGCTTTTTATTAAGTGATATTGAAACACAATTATTAATTGATCCGGAAAATAGTTACTTAAGGTATAATAAAATGGTGCTTAGATTATTATTGTGGTCGTATAACTACAAAAGAGAACCCGATCCAAAAGCACTCCTCAAGGATATTAGAGCACTATACTCTACGAATATTGAACAGTGGATGATTAACAGGTTACAATTAAATTACAATATTATTTCGGCTGACTATTATTATGAGAATAAGAAATTTAAAGAAAGGGAAAGAGCACTTGACGAGGTTAGAAAAGCTTTACTTTCTTCAAAATTAGACAGAAATCAAACTTATAAAATCGCTAACTATTTTATGTTTCAGATGCGTATTGGTTGGGCAATTGATATTATGAAGCCTTTTGCATACAAAGAAACAATTGATGAGGAGTTTTTATTTACTTTTTTGACCCTTGCTATTTACGATAAAGAAAAAGTTCCTGAAAAAGATTACATCAATTTAATGAATAAAGCTAAGGAAATGAATAAAGAACGATTTTGTAAACTTTTTGGTTATCCCAACATGAGTTTTCAGTTGTTAAAAGATTTAGGGGTAAAAGAAATGTATTGTGAAACCTGTAAATGACTTCCAATATAGAAAGTGAGGAAAATATTGTTCATCCATCTATGGCAGGAGATTTATAAAATCAGGAGTGTGTTTTTATTTGTAAAATAAGTTGAATTAATAGAAAAAATGACTTTTCAAAAAAACGACAAAAAAGTAATCAGTGCTTGGACAATTTACGACTGGGCTAATTCTGTTTATCCATTAGTAATTACAACCGCAATATTCCCTATTTTTTATGAAGCACAAGTGCCTAAAACAATTACTTTTTTGGGAGGAGAATTTGTCAATACCGAGCTATATTCTTATGTCGTTTCTTTATCTTATATTATTGTGGCAACACTTTCACCTCTGTTGTCGGGTATTGCAGATTATTCGGGCAACAAAAAAAATTATATGCGTTTTTTTTGCTACCTCGGAGCATTATCATGTATGAGCCTTTATTTTTTTAGTGTCGATCATTTGGTATTCGGAATGTTATCAGTGCTTTTGGCCAGTATAGGCTTTTCGGGGAGTTTGGTTTTTTACAATGCTTATTTACCCGAAATAGCCACAGTAGATATGCATGATAAAGTAAGTGCCAAAGGATTTTCGAGAGGTTATGTGGGGAGTTCCTTACTATTAATAGGATGTTTGGTTTTGATTCAGGTTTTTCAGATTGACCCAAGAGTTGCATTTATTTTAACCGGAATCTGGTGGATAGGATTTAGCCAGATTACATTTAATGGTTTACCCAAAAATATTTTTAATCGGAAACCCGAAGGAAACCAGTTAACCAGAGGCTTTAACGAGTTAAAGAAAGTCTGGATTCAAATCAAACAATTAAAAAGTTTAAAACGCTTTTTGGCCTCTTTTTTTGTTTACAGCATGGGCGTTCAAACAGTAATGCTGATGGCGGTATTTTTTGGAGCCAAAGAAATTGCCTGGGAAACCGAAAACGAAATGCAAACCGGATTGATTGTAAGCATTTTGCTCATACAATTTATTGCCATTGCAGGAGCTTACTTAATGGCTTTTTTATCCAAAAAAATAGGAAACATTAAAACCTTGGGGGGGGTGGCTTTTATCTGGGCATTAATTTGTGTGGTGGCTTATTTCTTTATTTATACGCCTCTACAGTTTTATATTATTGCTGGAATTATAGGCTTTGTAATGGGTGGAATCCAGTCCTTATCCCGTTCTACCTATTCTAAATTATTACCAGAAACAAAAGACCATGCATCCTTTTTTAGTTTTTATGATGTGCTCGAAAAAGTAGGTATTGTTATCGGAACCTTTTTCTTTGGTTTTATAGAGGGTATTTTTAGTATCAGGGAATCCGTTTTGATGCTTATCGTTTTCTTTGTCTTAGGATTTTTATTGTTGTTAAGGATTCCTAAAACAAAAACATTGAGTGCAAATTAATCGTTGAAGTAGGGATTTTTCGTTTAACGGTCAAAAGTTAAGACGAGTTTTGATAAAGTGAAGATATCCAATATCATTCAATTTATTGAAACTTTAGCCTTTAAAAATACAGCTTAACTTTTTGTCCAGTTTTTTTGTTGCAACTCCAGTATGTGCTTTTTCATTGTATGATAAATTTTCCTTTGAGAATTATTTTTCTAGTATCGTTGGTCTGAATATGATAGAAATAAATGTCTTTTGCCAAGCCGTTAGTTT
>CAYRAD010000091.1:0-7975 GCA_964422135.1 uncultured Vicingus sp. | reverse complement strand
AATAAAATAATAACGCAAAAATTTGTAAAGCAATAAATAATAATTGAGCTATAAAAAAAGAGGGAATCATCAGATTCCCTCTTTTTTTTATATGTAAAGTAATTTTACTCCGCTAAAACAATAATGTTATTATTATTTACTTCAATTACACCACCTTTAACTGGAAAAAGTTTTTCTGAATTATCACTCTCAACAACTTTAATTTCTCCTTCTTTTAAGGTAGAAACCAAAGCAGCGTGGTTATTTAATATTCCAAATGACCCGTCAGAACCCGGTAAATTAACCGAATCGACTTCTCCTGAATACATTTTTTTCTCTGGTGTGATTATTTCTAGATGCATGTTTTTTAAAATTACAAATCTCAATATTCAAAACTCATATTTCGAGTTTTATTTAGCCTCAGCTACCATTTTCTTACCTTTTTCAATAGCCTCCTCGATGGTACCAACCAGGTTAAAAGCTGCTTCAGGAAACTCATCTACTTCGCCATCCAAAATCATGTTAAATCCTTTGATAGTTTCTTCAATTGGCACTAAAACACCAGCTAAACCTGTAAATTGCTCTGCCACATGGAAAGGCTGAGATAAGAATCGTTGTACCCTTCTTGCCCTGTGTACCACTAATTTATCTTCTTCAGACAATTCGTCCATACCCAAAATGGCAATAATATCTTGTAATTCTTTGTAACGTTGTAAAGTTTCTTTTACACGCTGTGCTGTATCGTAATGAGAATTACCAACAATTTCAGCAGTTAAGATTCTTGAAGTGGAATCCAACGGATCCACAGCAGGATAAATACCTAACTCTGCAATTTTACGTGAAAGCACTGTTGTGGCATCTAAGTGGGCAAAAGTCGTTGCCGGTGCAGGGTCAGTTAAATCATCCGCAGGCACATAAACTGCTTGTACAGAAGTAATAGAACCTGCTTTAGTAGATGAAATTCTTTCCTGCATCGCTCCCATTTCAGAAGCCAATGTAGGTTGGTAACCCACAGCAGAAGGCATTCGTCCTAATAAGGCTGATACTTCAGAACCTGCTTGTGTAAATCGGAATATATTATCAATAAAGAATAAAATATCTCTTCCTTGTCCATCACCTTCACCATCTCTAAAATATTCTGCTAAGGTTAATCCTGAAAGGGCAACTCTTGCTCTGGATCCTGGAGGTTCGTTCATTTGTCCGAAAACTAGGGTTGCCATAGATTCTGATAATCCTTCTTTATCTACTTTTGAAAGGTCCCAACCACCTTCTTCCATCGATTTCTTGAATTCTTCTCCGTACTTGATAACGCCAGATTCGATCATCTCTCTCAACAAGTCATTCCCTTCTCTGGTACGCTCACCAACTCCAGCAAATACCGATAATCCGGCATGTCCTTTAGCAATGTTGTTAATTAACTCCATAATCAACACGGTTTTACCAACCCCGGCACCGCCAAACAAACCAATTTTCCCACCTTTAGAATAGGGTTCAATTAAATCAATTACCTTAATTCCGGTAAAAAGTACTTCGGCAGAAGTAGAAAGATCCTCAAATTTTGGAGGATTTCTGTGAATAGGATAACCACGTTCTTTTGATACTTTTCCAATACCATCAATCGCTTCACCAACAACATTAAATAATCTTCCCCTGATGTTTTCTCCAATAGGCATTGTAATTGGCGTTCCCATAGCAACAACATCCATTCCTCTGCTTAACCCGTCAGTTGCATCCATTGCAATGGTTCTGATGGTATCTTCACCAATGTGTTGTTGACATTCTACTACAACAACCTGCCCGTTTTTTTTAGTAATTTCTAATGAATCTAAAATATTTGGCAAATCACCATCTTTAGTGTTAAAACTAACATCTATCACAGGACCGATTATTTGTGTTATTTTCCCAGTAATACCCTTCATATTATTGAATTTTATGTGTTAAAATAGTTTTTCTTTTTTCCGACTGCAAAACTAATATTTATTATCTTGTTTTTAGCAAATTTTTAATATTATTATTTTATAAATTTATTACAGATATTTGCAGGCTTTTTAGATTTACTTTTATCATCAAAACAAGACCTTATTCGTGAAAATTTACCAAAGTATTAACGAGTATAAAAATTCAAAAAAATCGGTGGTTACTATCGGAACTTTTGATGGTGTTCATACCGGACATAAAGTAATTATTGACAAGCTAATTTCAGAGTCGAAAAAAATAAATGGAGAAAGCGTAATTCTTACTTTTTTTCCGCACCCCCGAATGGTTTTATATCCTGATGACAATGAATTAAGGTTGCTAAATACCATTGAGGAAAGAATTGAGATGTTGTCTCAAACCGGTATCGACCATCTAATTATTCATCCTTTTTCACTAGAGTTTTCCCGCTTAAATTCTACCGAATTTGTAAGAGATTTTTTAGCTAATATGTTGAATGTTTCTGTTTTGGTAATTGGTTTCGACCATCACTTTGGCAGAAACAGAGAAGGTTCTTTCGAACAATTGAATGAATTAGCTCCACTTTATGACTTTGATGTGGTAGAAATACCTGCACAGGAAATACAGCAAATTAATGTAAGTTCAACTAAAATTAGAAACTCATTAATCTGTGGTGAAATTAATGCTGCCAATCAATTTTTAGGCTATAACTATTTTATTAAAGGCAAGGTTGTTGAAGGAAATAAAATGGGAAGGCAAATTGGATTCCCGACAGCTAACTTAAAAATTAACGAATGGTACAAACTAATTCCTGCAAATGGTGTATATGCTGTTAAAACACTAATTGGCACAGAAACACTTAAAGGAATGTTAAATATCGGTTCCCGCCCAACAATAAATGGAACAGATGTAACCATTGAAGTAAATATCTTTAATTTTGATAAAGATATTTATAATAAAGAAATTACAATTGAGTTTTATGAGAGGATAAGAGACGAGCATAAATTCGATAAACTTTCAGATTTAAAAAATCAATTACAAACAGATAAAAACAATGCTTTACAAATTCTTGATTAAATATATTTTTATTGGAATTTTAATGCTTACCATTTCTAATTTTGCCAGTGCTCAACTATTGGATTCTATTGCTATTGATACCGTTCCAACCTATACTCTGGAAAAGGCATTAAAACAAGACCCACTAACCGTTTACAAACTTTCATTAAAAAGAATGAAGTTAACTGAATTGCCAGCTGAAATCTATGCCTTTAAAAACCTTCAAGTATTATATCTTAATAGAAATAGATTAACTGAATTTCCTGCTGATTTGGTAAAATTCAAGTATTTACAGGAATTAAATATGGCCGACAATAAAATTGAAGTTATCCCAAAAGAATTGGGAGAATTGATTTACCTGAAAAAATTTATTGCCAATCAAAATCAAATTGTTTCCATAACACCTGAAATTAAAAATTTAAAAAATTTAAAATTTATCGATTTGTGGGGAAACAACATCGGATCACTACCTTATGAAATAGGAGAATTAGCAAACACCCTCGAAGAAATAGACATGAGGGTAATTTTGATGAGTGATGCGGAACATAAAAAAATTGAAGTTTTACTTCCCAACACCAAAATCAGGTTCTCTAAATCGTGTAATTGTGGGTTTTAGTAGTTATTCCTTACTGATGTAATCCATAGTTCAATGTTATTAAGTTTTATTGCTTAACCTCTTATTTAACTAATTATTATTTATTTTTGACCTCATTATTAACCATTAGAGGTATTAGTTCGTATAAAACTTAATGAATAAATTTCTACATATAATACTATTCTTAATCGTTTCTACGATAGCTGCTAATCTATTTGCACAGGATAAAATTTTATTCCTGAATGGTAAAATATTAGAGGGGAGTTTATTAGACAAGACAACCTACGAATTCACTTTCAAAAACACAAAAGGGAAAGAATTTAATATTGATAAGTACCGTGTTTTCTCTTATGTAACTAACAACAAAGAAACATTGGTTTATGAATATGACACCCTGATTGGCAACTTTTTGAAAGTGAAAGATATGAAATTGTTTGTGTATGGGGAACGTGATGCTCACCTTACCTACAAACCTGTAATTACAAACACTTTAGGATTAGCGGTTGGAGGTACAGCAGGCTATTTTATGCATAAAGATGATGCTTTTATATATATTACTGCCCCATTAATATACACCGTTACCACCCTAATTTTTCCAACCAAAGTACACCAACGAAAGCTACAAAATCTTCAGTATATAAAAGAGAATGAATACTTAAGAGGGCACGAGAGGATTGCAAGAAGTAAAAGAACTCAGGGAGCCCTAAAAACGAGTTTAGTAGGAATGGGCGTTGGATTTTTGGTTAGTTTTATCGCTAACAAATGATACGATAAATAATATACCTTTTTTTGAAACTACTCATCTCTTTCATCAAATTTATTACATACTCTAACCTGTTTGTTTCATTATGTGTTGCAGCATTTACACACATTACTTATATTATTTACCAATTACCCATCGATAACCTTTGGATTATTTTGCTTATGGTTTTCTGTTTTACTTTTTTTACCTATAACGGACAACGTTTAATCCGATTACGAAAAAAGATACTTAAATCCAACCAATTGAGTGAAAGACTTAAATGGGTAATCCGATATCAAAACCTACTTGGTGTTTCCTCTGTTATGCTAGGAATAATAGGTATGGTTTGCACCTTTTTTATTCATACAAAATGTTGGATTATTATTATTCCTGCAGGATTCCTTTCTACTTTTTATGTAATTCCACTTCTTCCATTTTCCGCTAAAAGTAAAACGCTGAGAGAGATTAACTTTATTAAAATATTTATTATCGCTATTGTCTGGAGTTTTATTATCGTATGGATTCCTATTATAGATTCGCAACATAACTTTCAAAACATCAAGCTGTATCTTGCTTTATTACAAAATTTCTTATTTATTGTCGCCATTACTTTACCTTTTGATGTCAGGGATATTCATTTTGATATAAGTACCCAGCTTAAAACTTTACCTCAACTACTGGGTATTAAAAAAACGATCTTGCTTTCCGAATTACTTTTGACTGGTTCTGTTCTTTTGTGCTTTTTTCTGCCCATTAATATATATCACGTAATTGGACTAAGCACAGGATATCTTATTACCATGATAATGATATTGTTTACTCACCCCAAAAGAAATGAATTGTTTTATGCCGGATTAATTGAAGGTACTGTTCTGATTTTATATAGCTGCGTGTTCACTGCTGATTACTTTTCTTCTCTCTAAAACTCTTATATACCTTAATGCCTAACAAAAGTAATACTGAGAAAAGAACAAGTCCGGCTACCCCCCAAATCCACGAAATTGCCGATTGAAGAACTACTAAAAATACAATAGCAAATAAAAGAACGGTTGCCACTTCATTCCAGATTCTGAGTTTAAAAGAAGAAACGGTTAATCTATCATTTAGTAATTGAGTTACCATCCGTTGACAGATAAAATGATAAACATACAAAGCCAATACAAAGATCAATTTTATATGCATCCAGGGCTGGGCAATGTAATGTGCAAAATTATTATAGAATAACCAACCAGCAAAGAATGCTGTTATAATGGCCGAAGGCCAGGTAATTCCGTACCATAACCGTTTGGTCATTATTTTATATTGTTGCTGTAAAATGTACTTGGCATTTTCGTCCTCATCCCCGGCTTCTACAAAATAAATAAACAAACGCACGATGTAAAATAACCCTGCAAACCACGTAACCACAAAAATGATGTGTAAAGCTTTTAAATAGAAATATTCCATGGCGTAAAATTATAAAATTAAACGCAATAATTATTATTATTACTTTTGCTAACATGATAAAAAAAGGCGTTTTATTAGTTAACCTTGGTACGCCCGATAGCCCTTCGGTAAGTAATGTAAGAAAATACCTACGCGAATTTTTAATGGATAAATATGTTATCGACCTGCCTTATTTAATCAGGTGGTTTTTAGTTAATGTTATCATCGTTACTTTCAGAGGACCTAAATCTGCTGGAATTTATCAAAAACTTTGGACAAAAGATGGTTCGCCATTGCTGTTTTATGGTAAAAAGGTAAAAGAATTACTTAAAAATAAACTTGGAGAAGAATATAATGTACAACTTGCCATGCGATATCAAAATCCCTCTATTCTGTCAGCTTTAAAAGCGTTAAAAGCTAAACAAATAACTGATTTAACAGTAATTCCCCTTTATCCGCAGTATGCCTCTTCATCAACAAAATCGAGTATCGAAAAAGTGAAAAGTCAAATGAAAAAACTCAATTATGCTCCCAATGTAAAGTTTATCGAAAACTTTTTATCCAACGAAAAGTTCATTGCTGCATTCTCTGAGTTGGGAAATAAATACTGGCAAACACAAACATTTGACAAAGTTGTTTTCAGTTATCATGGCATCCCCGAAAGGCACATTTTAAACGACTGTGAAAACGGTTTTTGTAAGCTGGATAACGAATGTTGTAGTATTTACAACGAATCCAACAAGCTTTGCTACCGGGCTCAATGTTTTGAAACCTCAAAGCTCATTGCCAAACAAATGAATTTAAGTTCAACAGATTACGAAGTAACTTTTCAATCCAGGTTGGAAACCAGAGCAAGGGATCCCTGGTTAAAACCCTATACCGATTTGGTTATTTCAGATCTACCAAAACAAGGGATAAAAAATGTACTTTGTTTTTCTCCATCTTTTGTTGCCGATTGCCTCGAAACCACCATTGAAGTTGGAGAAGAGTTTAAAGAACTATTTATTTATCATGGAGGTGAAAACTGGCAACTGGTAGAAAGTTTAAACGATCATCCGCTTTGGATAAGTGCTTTGGAAGATTTAGTTTTAACAAATTAATCATGTTTTTCTACCTGTCCAAAATATTACAATTTCTTATTTCTCCTTTAATATGGATTTTTGTTCCATTACTTTGGGGTGTTTTGTCTAAAAATCCTAAGCGAAAAAAACGATTACTTTGGACTGCATTGATTCTCTTCTATTTTTTTTCAAATGCCTTCCTTACTGATGAATTTGTCAGGCTATACGAAGAAAGGGATCAAACCTATTCAGAATTGACAGAAACTTATGATGTCGCCATTGTACTGGGAGGTTTTTCTAACTACGATGAAAGTCAGGAATTAATTCAATTTCATTCTGCTACTGATCGTTTAATGGCCGGAATTAAACTGTATAAAACAGGGAGGGCAAAAAAATTAATGATAGCCAGTGGTTCCGGTCAAATTACGAATCCCGATGAAAAAGAAGCTTTATTCATAGAGAATTATTTATTGAAAATTGGGATTCCCGAAAGAGACCTGATTATTGAATCCGAATCTAAAAACACCCGAGAAAATGCAATAAATACGGCTAAAATTTTAACCAAAAAATATACTAACGGTAATTATATTTTAGTCACTTCCGCTTTACACATGCCAAGAGCTAAAAGGTGTTTTAAAAAAGTCGGATTATCGGTTACTCCTTTTAGTGTTGATCAACAAGCAGGCCCCAGAAAATACCTTTTCGACCACTTGTTTTTCCCTGATATTGATAGCATTAGAAGGTGGGAAACCTTAATTAAAGAATGGACAGGCTTTATTGCTTATAAAATGGCCGGATATATCTAAATCTTGACTCCCTAATTAAAAACTGCAACTTCGTTCCTACCTGCCGGTAAGCAAGATAACAACTTACTTATATCACAACTTGTCCTTAACTTGATTGGGGATTATAATATGACAAAGCAAGGTGTTGGGTTTCATACTGAAAAGAGACAACCACTCAAATAGCACATTTGGTTTTTGCCGACACAAAAGCCAGCACTTAAAAACCCAAAAGAGCTGTTTTTTCCACCACTCGAAAAATGTTGAAAACTTTTTGGACTTTTATTGTCCAATTCAGAAAACACTTTGTATTTTTGGACAAAATATGACCAATGACGGATTTGAAGAAATATACAACATTCGGAGAACATCTAAGAATTCTTAGAGAAAATGGAAACTT
>CAYRAD010000090.1:2656-8057 GCA_964422135.1 uncultured Vicingus sp. | reverse complement strand
GTTTAGGAACTTACGATGTGGCTAAATTACTAGAAGAAAATAATGTGGATTATTTAGGTGTAGCCAATATTTATGAAGGAATAGAACTTCGAAAAGCAGGAATCACGTTGCCTATTATGGTAATGAAACCTGAAATAGAAAGCTTTGATTTAATGGTTGAGAACAAACTAACACCGGCTATATTTTCAATAGAATCGTTAAAATTTTTAGCTAAGACACTTGCTGCTAATCCATCATACAATAATGCAAATCCATTTTTAATCAGTATTAAGCTGGATACGGGGATGCACCGTTTAGGATTTGATAAAGATGAAGTTCCGGAGTTAATCAGCATTCTTAAAAATACACTTTCTCTTAAAATTGAAAGTATTTTTTCTCACCTTGCTGCTTCAGATGAAAGAGAGCATGATGATTTTACCCAACAGCAAATTGATGAGTTTGTGAAGATGTCTAACGCTATTTCAAATGAGTTTAACTATCATATAGACCGACACCTTTTAAATTCAAACGGAATAATACGTTTCAATGATGCTCAAATGGATATGGTTCGTTTGGGAATTGGGTTATATGGGGTTTCTTCCGAACCTGATGCTCAGGATAAATTGCTATCAGTAAGTTCTTTAAGATCTAAAATAGCCCAAATTAAAAACATTAAAAAAGGAGAAACCGTTGGTTATAACCGTAAAGGTTTGGCAAAAAAAGATTTGAAAATTGCCACTATTCCGGTTGGTTATGCAGACGGATTAAACCGAAAGTTGAGCAATGGCAACTGGGCAATGATTGTTAATGGTAATAAAGCTCCGATAATCGGAAATGTATGTATGGATATGGTAATGCTTGATGTGAGTGGTATTCCATGCAAAGAAGGTGATGAGGTTTTTGTTTTTAGCGAGCAAAATCCGATTACTGAAATGGCCAAAATCATCGATACTATACCTTATGAGATACTTACTGCCTATTCACCAAGAGTAAAAAGGGTATTCCAATCTTCTTAATCAAGCTGTTAAAAGTTGTTTTTCGTCTAAAATTGTAATCAGTATCAGTTATTATTATTTATATTTATTCCAAGCCTTTTTTTATGCTACTTTTTTATATTTAGTAATTTCGTCAATATCATTCTGAAATTTTAAACCCTATTCAAATTGAAGTCTAATCTTTTTATAATTGCTATACCTTTATTCTTTTCCATCCTTTCATGCGCTGGTAAAGACACAAATCTAAAAAACACGAATCAAACAATAATGGATACAACAAAGCACAAACACACCAACCATTTAATTAATGAAACAAGTCCTTATTTGTTGCAACATGCACACAACCCCGTAAATTGGTATGCATGGGGAGATGAAGCACTGGAAAAAGCCAAAAAAGAAAATAAATTATTACTGATTAGTATTGGCTATTCTGCCTGCCATTGGTGCCATGTGATGGAACATGAATCTTTTGAAAAAGAAGACGTTGCCAAACTTATGAATGACAATTTTATATGCATAAAAGTAGATAGAGAAGAACGTCCGGATATTGACCAAATATACATGAATGCTGTTCAGTTAATGACAGGTAGTGGTGGTTGGCCACTAAATTGTTTTGCCTTGCCAACTGGAGAACCTTTTTATGGAGGCACTTACTTTCCTAAAGCACAATGGATGCAGTTATTAAATAATGTAGCCAATGAATATAAAACCAATCCAGAAAAAGTAAATGAATACGCTCAACAGTTAGTAAAAGGAATAAAAACCAGTGAAATTTTACCTAAAGTTATAGGTGACACCATTTTTTCTATGGAGGTATTAGAAACTGGAGTAAATCGATTAAAACAACAAGTTGATTATAAAGAAGGTGGAGGAAATGGTGCACCAAAATTCCCTATGCCTAATAATTATCAATTTTTATTACGGTACTATTATTTTACGAAAGACCAACAAGTTCTTGATGTTGTAAAATTAACGCTAGACAAAATGGCTTTTGGTGGAATTTACGATCAAATTGGAGGTGGGTTTTCCAGATACTCCACCGATAAATACTGGAAAGCACCACATTTCGAAAAAATGTTGTACGATAATGGTCAGTTGGTTTCCTTGTATAGTGAGGCTTACCAACTCACTAAAAAACCATTGTACAAACATGTTGTTTATCAAACTTTAGATTATATCGAGAGAGAAATGACGCTTAAAAATGGAGCTTTTTATTCTTCATTAGATGCCGATAGTGAAGGAGAAGAAGGAAAATTTTATGTTTGGACAGAACAAGAATTAAAAACTATTTTAGGGAATGATTTCGATTTCACAAAAACCTTATACAACATTAACGAAATTGGAAAATGGGAAGGAAAATACATCTTACTTCGAAAAAAAGACAATTCCCAATTAGCCGAAAAGTTTAACCTCTCTGAAAAAGAAGTTGAAGAAAAAATCAAAAAGATCAATCAAAAACTACTTGACGCAAGAGCTAAAAGAATAAGGCCGGGATTGGATGATAAAACATTAACTTCATGGAATGCATTAATGTTAAAAGGTTATGTGGATGCATACAATGCTTTTGGAGAAGAAAAATTTATTAAAGCAGCATTAAAAAATGCTAATTTTATTATTAGTGCTCAATTAAGAAAAGATGGTGGACTAAACCATAATTACAAAAACGGAGTAAGTAATTTAGACGGTTATTTGGAAGATTACGCAATTACTATCGAAGCATTTATTGCACTTTATCAAGCTACTTTTGATGAAGCTTGGTTAGCAAAAGCAAAAGCATTGGCTGATTATAGCATTACTCACTTTTACGATAATGAAACCGGATTTTTCTTTTTTACCTCTAACAATGCAAAAGGTTTGGTTGCTCGAAAAATGGAATTATCAGACAATGTAATTCCAGCGTCCAACTCAAGTATGGCAAAAGGCTTGTTTCTGTTAGGAGAAATTTTTGAAAACAAGGATTACACTCAAAAAGCCATTCAAATGCTAAAAAACATTAAAGGACAAATTCCTAATTATATTGCAGGATATTCTAATTGGGGCATATTGATGTTAAATGAAGTAAAACCATTTTATGAAATAGCAATTGTTGGCAAAAAAGCACATAAAAAAAGAAAAGAAATCAATCAAAAATATATTCCTAATAAATTAATTATTGGTAGTTTATCAGAAAGTAATTTACCTTTGCTCGAATTGAAACTAGTCAACGGAAAGACCATGATATACGTATGTTATAATAAAGCTTGCCAAAATCCTGTTGAAGAAGTAAGCGAGGCACTAGAACAGATTAAATAAATATGCTTAAAAAAGTCATATTATTAGTTATGATTACCTTGTTTGTGGAGCAAATTTCTGCTCAACAACAAAACTTGCCCTTAAATCGAGAGTTTAATTTAGTGAATCAGAAGGTTTTTAATTCACATTACTCAAACACTCATACTTCTTTTCAACCGATTATTCAATCTCAAATTAATCTAGGAGAAAGTAGAACTTTAGGACTCTCTTTAGGAGAAGATAACTCTTATTTAGTAAACATTAAAAAAGAAGAAAAAAGAAATCGGTCTTGGGTAATTAGAAAAATGTTCTTTGAGAATTTATTAATAGTAGATACCGGAAAATTATATTTAACTATAGACCCTCTTTTGAACTTGGAAATGGGAAAAGATTCAGAAGATAGTACAGGACAAACACTTTCTAAAAACACCAGGGGAATTATTGTGAGAGGAAATGTGGGGAAGAAATTTTCTTTTGAAACATCATTTTATGAAAACCAAGCTACTTTGCCCGGTTATCTTTCTGATTATGCTGATGCTACAGGAGTAGTTCCCGGACAGGGTAGGTGGAAACGCTTTAAAACCAATGGTTATGATTTTGCTTCATCTTCTGCTAACATCTCTTATTCGCCAGCCAAATTTATCAATTTTCAAATGGGTATTGGCAAACATTTTATTGGTGATGGTTATCGCTCTTTACTGTTATCAGATGTGTCATTTAATTATCCTTTTTGGAAAATAACGACCACTTTTGGCAAGAAAAATCAATTTCAATACACGAAGTTAAATGCTTCATTATCTTCTTTAACCAGAAGAGATGAAGGCTCTACTGCCGAAGCCTTATTTGTACGAAAATCAATGTCAACACATTATTTTAGTTGGTTAGCCTCTAAATGGTTAAATATTGGATTATTTGAATCCACACTTTGGCAAACGGAAGATTCTTCTGGAACAAAACCTTTTCAATACCAACAGCTCAACCCAATTATTGGAGTAAATGCTTTGACAACAATTACCGATAATGCTAATCATTCTAATGTTGGCGTTAATACAAAAATTAAACTGCCTTTTAAGCTGGTATTATATAACCAGTTTGTTTACGATTGCAACCAATATGAAAAAACCAGCGGCTACCAAGTTGGAATGAAATATTTTGGAATTAATAATTTAACCTTGCAAACAGAATACAATGTGATGAATAATCCGTACAATACTACTTTTGAACCGGAACTGGAAAAATTCACTAACTACAATGAATTTTTAGCACATCCTTCTGGAGATAATTTTAAAGAAATTGTAGGCATTATTAATTATAAATTTAAACGCCTATTTACTCAAATAAAAATTAATCAAATTAAGTTCAATGCTCAGGGTATATCATTCCCAATTTTTGCTCCTGTTAATAGAAAAATTATGAACATTCAAGCTCATGTAGGTTTTCTTGTTAATCCTAAAAATAATATGAGTATTGTTCTCGGTATTCATCAACGAAAAGAAGAAGTTGACGTTCCTGTAGGCACTGAATTCACCGAACATCAAACATACAAAACAAATTACATCTATTTTGGATTTAGAACAAATTTGAGAAATTTATATGACGATTTTTAATTTATAAATTATGAAAGAATTAATTCTTCCCATATTAACCTCCTTCATTATCGTGTTGATTTCAACACCATCGTTTATAAAAATTGCAAAGTTAAAACATCTGTTTGATGAGCCAACAGGAGACAGAAAATTACACAAGCACCGTGTTCCTTTAATGGGAGGTATTATGATTTTTGGAGGAACATTATTTTCTTTTTTATTGTGGCTTCCCATTAATGAAATGGGAGTTATTAAATACCTTATTCCATCTGTATTGATTATGTTTTTTGTAGGGATGAAAGATGACATCATTGGAACAGCTCCTGTAAAAAAATTAGCAGCACATTTGTTGGTAGCATTTATTATGGTATTAATGGCTGACGTGCGATTGACCAGTTTGCACGGATTATTTGGCGTAAGAGAAATCCCGGAATGGGCAGGAGTTATGTTATCAGTTTTCACATATATTGTGGTAATTAATGCATTTAATTTAATAGACGGTGTAGATGGACTGGCTGCTGGCGTTGGATTAATTGCCACTACAGTTTTTGGTTTTTGGTTTTATTATGC
>CAYRAD010000090.1:0-2556 GCA_964422135.1 uncultured Vicingus sp. | reverse complement strand
CTGCTGGCGTTGGATTAATTGCCACTACAGTTTTTGGTTTTTGGTTTTATTATGCCGGTAACTGGACATATGCCGTTCTTTCTTTCTCACTTGCCGGAGCCCTTTTAGGATTTTTAAGGTTCAACTTTAATCCTGCAAAAATATTTATGGGAGATACAGGCTCACTAACCATAGGGTTTTTAATTGCCGTAATGGCCATTGAGTTGGTTGAATATGATGCTCAAGGACTTCCAAAAATTATTAATAATATATCTAAACCTATATTATCAATGTCTATTTTGGTTTATCCATTAATAGATACCATCAGGGTTTTTACCTTGAGAGCAATTAAAGGGGTATCGCCCTTTACAGCTGACCGAAACCATATTCATCATAAATTAATAGATTTGGGATTGTCACAAAAGCAAACCGTTTTAATTATTTATGTATTTAACTTATTGATAATTAGTACAGCTGTATTTGCTCAACGATTTGATCCTAGTTATTCCTTTTTTGTCATTATTACTTCGGTTTTTGTTATTATTCAGATTCCATTTATCATTAAACGTAAGAGAGGTGATTAAGAAAATAATTACCATATCATTTTTATTTTTCACTTTACTGAGTTATAGTAAGGCTCAGAATTTTAATATCACTAACGAGAGGACATTCTCCGCCTTGTTTAATCAATATGTTGATACAAGTGAAAATTTTCATACAGGTATAAAACCTTTTTCTAAAAAAGAAATGGAAAGTTATGATTCATTTATGAGAGATTTAGATATCAAATCTGAGTCGAAATTTTTGTCTGAACTTTGTGATTATGGTGATACAATGGATAAAGGTAAATCTTGGATTGAAATATCACCTTTAATCAATACCGGGTTTACACTAGAAAAATCAAGTGCTTTTTCTCAAAACTTGCCCGAACTATCAGGTGGGATAGATATAAATACGAAAATTGGAAAAAAATGGAGCAGCCAATTGATGTTTTTGTCTGATTATTCAAAATATCCATCATATATTGACTCACTTGTTCAAAATAATCATGTTAGTCCGGGTTATGGTTATTCCAAAAATGACCGGGCATTTTACGGACAGGGAAACATCACTTTTACAGCTGATAAAATTTTTACTTTTCAGTTAGGTTTTGGTAAAAATTTTATCGGAGATGGCTACCGGTCTTTGTTCCTGTCAGACAATGCGAATAGCTATCCATACTTTAAAATTACTGCCAACATCTGGAAATTTAAATATATGGCTTTATATAGTAACTATCAAGACATCAGATATTCAGATGGAAATTATAAAGATTATTATCAAAAACTATCAACTATTCATTACTTGAGTTTAAATATAACTAAATGGTGGAACTTCGGGTTTTTTGAAAGTATTGTATGGCAAGCTCAGGAAGATCAATTTTATAGAGGTTATGAATTTAATTACTTCAATCCAATCATCTTTTTACGTCCGGTAGAATATTCGCAAGGTTCTTCAGATAATGCTTTGTTAGGTGGAAGCTTAAAATTTAAAATTAAAAAAAAGAATATTTTTTATAGCCAGATATTGTTAGATGAATTTAAATTAAATGAGCTAAAAGCCGGTACAGGTTGGTGGGGAAATAAATATGGGATTCAGCTTGGATTTAAATCCTACGATTTTTTATGGATTAAAAATTTAAATGCTCAATTAGAGTACAATATAGTACGACCATTTACTTATAGTTATTATTATCAGCCTACCAGCGTAAGTACTTTACAAAATTATGCACATTTTAATGCTCCGTTGGCTCATCCTTTAGGGGCTAATTTTAAGGAACTAGTTGCAGGATTAACCTATCATAAAAAAAGATGGATTTTCGAAGGTTTATCAACCTTAGCTAAAATCGGATTGGATACCAACTCACAATTTAGTATTGGACAGGATATATACAAACCATATAATCAAAGAGAGAATGAGTACGGATATTTTACTACAGACGGACTGCAAACGGATATTATTAACAATACTTTAAAAATATCTTATATAGTTAATCCAAAAGCTCAATTTATTTTTCAGATAGGAGTGACCAACAGGATGTATAAAAATAGTCTAGAAAATTCTACGACCAATTTATTCTTTATTGGATTAAAAACGGCTATCATAAACCGATATACTGATATTTAGTCTATCGGAATAAAATATAATACGCTAAAGCTAATAATGCGATTACGTAAATGATAACTCTTTTGTTCATCTGGTTACCTGATTTTGTTCTGCTGTAACCATTGTTCCAGTTTTCTCTTAAAGTTGACCTGAATTCTTCCTTATTGGTTCTTTCGTTGTTTGAGTCGCTAATTTCTTTCCCAATTCTTTCGTAGCGTTGTTTCATTTTTTCTTTACGCTCATCATAATAGCGAGGTTCGTAATGAAACCGATTAGGCTCTTTGGTTCTTAATCCAAACAGGGAGGGTAGTTTAGGTGCTTCCATAACAATTAATTATAAAGTAAAATTACAAATAAATAACGTTAAAGAATCGCAGGCTAGATTCAATTAATAAGTGCAACAAGTTTGGTTAAAATTATTTAAAAATACTT
>CAYRAD010000089.1:0-8165 GCA_964422135.1 uncultured Vicingus sp. | reverse complement strand
TACCTTGAATGTACGGGGAATAATTCCGGAGGTTACCCTCGAATTATTTTTCTCAAATCATTGAATTAATTTATTTTTTGAAAAATCCACTGGGGATCATAGGGGAACTATTCAGAGTAAGTAACCGTAACTATACCGTCTCTTGGAGCTGCTCAAAACTTATTCAAACAAGCTAATTTTGGCTAACTTTACTGGTACACATTAGCCCACTTTTTATTCAAAAGTTCTGTTGCCCAAGTTCTCTGACAAGTTTTAGTGTAATCGAGGAACAAGAATTTTAGCTTCCGGAGCTCTGCCCTGACCGTTGAGTTTTAGATCAATTAATTTTTTCTCTTCTAACACTCTCAACTTTTCCCACTTGATTGATCTGTGTACTCCAACAAGTTCCTCTAGTTTTTTATTTGGAATTTTTATGAAAGTATGTGCGGTTCTAGATAGTTCACCTCTGCTAACCATTATCCCCTCTTGCATTCGAATATATAAAAATATTCTAACGGCATTTACGCCGTACTTGCTGAACTCTAATAATTGATTCACGCTGATAGGTCCTCTAATAAATTTACCTTTATCGTACATCAGTTATATACCATTATTATTATATTAACATTAAACATATATACCCCTGTCCACCTTTAAGGTTACCTCTTGCCTATGTTTTATATTTTTGAATTTGTCTATTTCGTTAAATATTAAATCAAATATTTTCTGATCCTGAGGTTCTTGTTTAAAGTTTCCTCGATGTAGTTCCGCATCAACTTGTATTTCACCGCCTACTATGTGTCGAGCAGCATCAATCATACATTGCTTTGCAGTTCTAATCATATCCCTATGTTCAGGGATCGGGCATTCAATTAAAAATGCATCGTGAATCATTGCGCAAACTTTTATGTTTGAGTTACACAATCTTATTAATGCATTACGCAACACATCCGCTGCCGTAGCTTGTATTGGAAAATTAATCACCGACCTTGGATTAATAAATTTATCTTTAGGAAATCTTCTGTCCCAACCGTTAGGTGTTGAAATAACTCCGAACATTTGAGCGTGGTTCGAGTGCTGCTCATTCCATTCAAAGTATTTAGAATAAATTTCTTTATATTTTTTTAATAGTCCAGCAGCTTCCGATTGTGTAATTCCATATTGCTTTAGACTCTTAGCCATGCTGCGACTTCCCATTCCATAGTTACTTGCAAGAACAATAACTTTAAATATTTTTCTTTGTTCAGGATGAGATTGTTTTGTTGCATCCTCAGGAATAGCACCAGCAAGTTTTGCAGTGTGTAAATAAATATCGCCTGAATTATAAGCTTCTAATAAATTTTCATCACCACTCAATTGCGCTGCTATAAATGGTTCCTCTGATTTATAGTCTAGATAAGCTAAAACATTTCCATAACTAGGTCTTAAAAAGTTTCTTGCCCATTTAGAATTTCCGAATATCCATTTGGTACTTGGATTACATCTTCCAGTAGTCGTGCCAAACATTTTAAATCCGCCATTTGGCCTATACCTATTATCCTCAGAAACATTGAATTCTGTTAGTTTTGTTTGGTTACTCAGATCAAATACTTTTGAAACAGCTTTTATATCGGGATAAGTCTCTTTGAAAATATCGAAAGTATCACCATTAGTTTTTAGTTTTCCTTTTGGTGTCTTAGGCCATTCAGTAATTAAATCTAATTTTCTTACTAGCTGCTCAAACTTTTGATGAGAGAATTTTGATTTCTCGTCCCAAAGTCCAAGTGATTGATTTAGTTCTTGGATTACAGAATCTTTTACCAAGGGCCAATAATCATTAAAAGTTTTCATTTGCTTTACATCAACGGGCATTCCATTTTTTAAAACAGAAGCAACACACGCCATTGATTGACCGCGCTCCAAAGCTTGCTCTAATAAAGTTTCATAATCATTGCCGCAAGTTTTTTCTAAATCTTGTAACAAGCCATAGAATACATGCTCCGACATCAACACATCTTTTTCACAATAATTTAAAATCTTTTCTCTTTCATTCTCGGTCCAAGTATTTTGTTTAATACACATATCTCTAAAATATTCTTTTTCTTCTTTTGAAGTAGGGTGAGGGAACTCGTAAGCTCTTGCAGCAGCAAGTAACGAGAGCTCAGGCCAACGGCCTTTATATAATTTTGCTAACTCAGTCCAACAATCAAACACATAAGGCGGACGGCCCATTAACATATTTAAAAAATATCCCACCTCTGCATTTGCATAATGACAAACGAACATTGTCTTTTCGAAATCAAAATGATGCTGCGCCATGTTGCGTTGTCCATAATCCCAAATCTTTAATGTTTGTCCCGTAGATAAATCTTTATAGACTGCGCATAAAGCTTTAGTGCAATAAGTGTTTGAAACATCTGACTGAAACTCCGTGTCAACAACAACGACACGGAATTTAGTTTTAATGTATTCAAGAAAACTCATTTGATTAAACCAATTGTTCTCTTCACAATTTCGTGTTCAGTAGAATCAATTATTCTTTCAGCAAAAGATTTCTTTAAATGGTTTAATATCTCATCACTATCGGGCCACTGAGGATGCCCAAGGACCTCCGGATCACGAGGTTGCTCTAGCATATAACTTTTAATTGAGTCATCCCAATATATTTTCACCCATTGCTTTTGTGCATCGGGAATAATATTTTTTATTTGATTGTGAACTTCCATAACTCTATTTGAAAATGGACTAGGTTGTTTTGCTAACCAAATAAATCTTTGCATATTAGCTGCGATTACGCATGGACAAACAATTGCAGATTTAACTTGCGAGGGATTTAGTAACTGAACAATTTTCTCATCTGTCTCATCGTCCTTACCTTGGATTAACCATTCTTTCATAGCTCCTCCGCCGTCTCGCTGCTCATACATATTCACAATGTCTAAATCCTCAATAGAATTGCCATAAATTTGAATAAAATCTGAGTTCTTTGGTTTTCTTATTTGCCACTCTTGCGGTTTGGTTGTTGCCAGTGTTGCAAGTCTAGCGGCAGTCTTTCTGTGTTTATTTGGATCGAACATAATAATAAATCTCCTTTTAAGTTTTAATGTTTCGTTTCTAGAAAAGAACCAAAATCAAACTCCAATTGATCTTTGTCCGTTCGCAAAGTAACGGGCTCAGGTTCTTCTTCTTCCGTGTTATTAGGTTCCTCATCTTCTTGGAATAACCAGTGATCGGGAACATAATCTTTTAATTGGCGCTCAACTAAATTTAATCTAGCTTCTCTGCTCTCTAGTCTAGTTATCAACGCCCAATATCTTCCGGATAATCTAATATAAGCATCCGTAAGATTTTCAGTTCTTTTTAAATTTGAATTATATAATTGTTTTATTTCTGTTTTTATTTCCGGTAACTCTGAAAGATGATCCGAAACTTCTTTGATTAAATTATTATTTGTCTTTGCAAGTTCTAATCCAAGAACATATCTAGGGTTTCTATCTTTTCTCAATCGCATTTAATCTTTCCTCCAGCATTACAACTGCTTTTGATAAGCGGTCTATTATTGTGAATGATCTCAAAGTTAAATTTTTCATAGCTTTGTAATCAACTTGATTGTGTTCGCATACTGCGGGTTCTTTAGGTTTTCTTTTTGGACCTGAAAAGACTGCGCGTATAGTTTTACTATTTGGGTATTTCTCATAGGGAGGTGTACCAAAAACATTCTTTTTATTTTTCATTTAGTTTCCTTATTATTTCTAAGAGCTCACCGAAAGTTTCATCACCTCTCAATTGGATGTTATAAATTTCTTCGACTCTTGTTGTGAACGGTCGCTTATCATCAAGCGGTTTAGTGCTGCCGTTACCACCGTTAGCATAAGCACGCCTATCAAACATTCCAATTCCTGAAGTTCTTTCAACGGCATTTTCTAAATCATTTACGAGCTGCAACTTGGCTAAGGTGTTGTCCTCTGCTTTAGGAAATTTAAACTGATAGGATTTATCTTCGGGTTTTGGTTTATCGTACCACGGCTTTTCATGCGGTATAGGTCCAATAGGAATTACATTTGGATATTCGTCTTTTCCGTTTGCTTCACTTGGTTTGTTTGGTGTGTAAGCAACTTTTTTATTTGGCTTTTGTATTTTCTTTATTATCTTTTCAAACGGTCCAACTTTATCCAGCTTTTTATTTTTTAATTCTTGTAACTCTTTTCGCTTATCTTCTTTTAAAATTTTAGCTGCTCTTCTTCGCAGATCGTTATATTCTTTAATTAACTTTGGATCTTGCTTATGGAATCTAGCTGCATCTGAACCGGTACTCATAGCAATTATAGCTTCCGATGTTGTTAATGCGTCTTTGATATCTTTCCTCTTGAAGTAACCAGCTTTTGCAAGCTCATCGTATTTGTCATTCATCTTCACTGCATCTTTCATTGTGTAAGTCTTTTCAGTTTCATCGCCCCTGATCTCACCGTTTGGAAGTAATCTTACATTCTCAATAATTTTATTTGGATCACCCTCACCATGAAGAGCTGCAACTGAATCAATGTATTTGACTGCAATGTTTTGGTCCTCAGGTTTATTTGATTTAGATAAAATATTTAGTAATTGATTTTGAACTCGCTTCATTACGGTTTCCTCTGATCTTTTTTGTAATTGCTGACTCTGCCACCAGCGTTGTTGTTAGCTCTAGCGTTATGATGCAAGTTTTTATTTATAAACCTCTCCAAGCCGTCAATCGGATATCTAACAACACCGTCCATTTTTAAAAATGGCGGTCCGTTACCTAAAGCTCTTTTGTTTGCAAGAGTTCTTGTTGAAACTGATAAGCGCTCCGCGGCTTCTTTGGGTTTAAAAAATAATTTCATATTCTTAGCCCTTAAATGCAAACAAGTGCAAAGAACAGAAAACTAACTTCCCGTTTTTAATTTCGGGAACTATTTATTTTTTTGGAAAATAGTCAGGATCGAAAATAATTTTTATTGTTTCAGTATTCCAAAACCTATCGATGTGTCTCTCAACTAATTTATATCTTTTGAATTGTCCGTTGGTTCGAATATCTTTTATCACGGTTAGGTTGGTCCATTTTTTATCTTCGTTGTCATCAAACGCAGCTCTCTTCTTACCTTTAAAAAATTTATCCAACACTTCATCAAGCATCTTTGATTTAGCAACTGCCATAGTAATTTTTCTTTTAGTCATTGGTTTAGAAACTTTTGTAGAATAAAATCCGAACAAGTAACCAAGTCTAAAATAAATATGTGAAAGCTTCCGTTTCTTGATTGCTTTTTTATATCCGTGTTTTTTGATTAACGCTAACGCAGCGCGCAATTTCTTGTCAGTGCCCATGGCCGAATAATAACTTTTATTCGACCACGAACCAAGAATTAATTATGCAGCAAACGCCTTTGATATTTTCTCTGACTCATTCATCAAGAATTCAGGATCAGCAGCAGCATAAATTTCAGTAGTTTGAACCGTTGCGTGTCCAAGCATCTTTTGTAACGCTCTTAAACTAACTCCACTACTCACACTGAAAACTGCAAAAGTATGTCTTAAAGATTTTAAGTCTCTATCTTCAACACCAGCAGCTTCTTTGATTTTTTTCCAAAGTTTTCTAACTTCAAAGATGTGTTTTAATTTACAAGGTTTCAATCCTCTTTTGGTTCTACGCATTTGTCCCATTCGCCAATTAGGAAAAAGATATTTATGTCTTAAATCATCTTTCTTGTAATAGTGAACCGGATCAGCATTCGATCTCAATTCAATGATGTATCTTAAATGTTCAATCATTGTATCGTTGATCGGTCTAGACCATTGTCCAACTTTAGATTTTTTATAGTGAATTAATTTTTTATCTAAATCAATTTGATCGATAGTTAAATTAAACACCTCTGATTGTGGACGCCCGCCGCAATACAACGCTGCAAGAATTGCGTTACAAGGAACTCTGAATTCAGGTTTCTTTCTGAATTTTATAAGCTGCGTAATCAGCTTTTTCATCGCCTTTGTATTGTAGTAATCGTAATGATCTTTCTCTTCTACATTCAATTCTTTCTTCGGCATTGATGCGGGATTCTTGCCAATAAAATAGTTCTTTCGCATTGCGTAATTATAATATTTACGAATTAAACGAACCATTCTATTTGCAGAATATTTGGTCCTTGATGTTATTGCTCCGTGATATTCAAAGATATCTTCCGTTGTTATATCACTCAATCTCTTCGATTTAATGTTCATAGCATCGGGATATTTTTTCCAAAGTTTCTGAATACCAGCATCGTTGCTAGTTCCATAAATATAAGCGCCTATTTGACCGATCTCATCATCAAGGTTTCTTTTATTTCTAGAACTTGTCTTTGCATCCAGTTTCTTTTTCTCAAACTCTTCAACAATATCACCTAGAGTTTTTTCTTTTTGTCGAGCAGCTTTAGCAAGTATTGGATCTTTGCCCTGAACATTATCAGCTTTAATCATGGCACCTAACTTACGGGCCTGAGTAATTGACATCTCAGGAAAATCACCGATCTTTGTTCTCTTGCTATATTTGTATTCAGAAATATATCGCTGCAAGTAAAATGATTTCTCACCAGTAATCTGAACATATATTCTCAATCCAATACATTCAGAATCTAGAAGATAATATCTCTGATTTTTAGGATGCAATTTTTTAATCATTGCGTCCGTATATTTTTTTCTCTCTTGTTTATCGTGTTTCATTAATAGTCCTTTCGTTTTTTGTTTTTGTTATCACGAGTAAAAGATGAGGTGTTCTAAATAGGATTCCCAAAGTGAAAAACGGGAACTCATTTCGGAACTCTACGGGAACTCTAGCGGCAATCTGAATCATGTTCGGAACTCTATCGGAACTCGATGAGTCGTG
This sequence comes from uncultured Vicingus sp., assembly GCA_964422135.1. GTDB lineage: Bacteria > Bacteroidota > Bacteroidia > Flavobacteriales_E > Vicingaceae. Next base: position 1,330 of record CAYRAD010000089.1, on the reverse strand, counting down.
AACAAACGGTGAATCGTGCATACCTCTAAACCTCTTCTTTCTGTTGAAAAGATTTAGTTTCTTGCTATTGTTAAAAAGGGCATCGTGCGGAGCGTTTCACTACGGATGTCCCGTTAAGAAATAAATCTCTTCTATAAATAGCTTATCCCAACACGAATCGACTGGCAATAAAAATTTTATTTTTTGGGAACTCTATGGGAACTCTACTAATTAAATTTATCTTTTAAAAATGAAACACCCTAACGCATTTTTTAAACAAGAAACACGCAACTTAAATAAACTATTTCTCGCACCAATTAATGTTTTTGTAAGTGCAAATTTCGCATTTAAAAGCTCATAGACGCACGACAATTGTTGTTGAGTACATCGAGTCAAAAATCTATTCAACGAGCAACTAGAGTCTATCTTTGGACTCGCAAACACTATTTTAAACGCATACCTAAACCCGCGCCGCCTACGGCGTTATTGTATTCTCTTGATGCGATGCTGGATGCATCGCAAGCTCAGCTTCCTAAGGGAAGCTTCGCTTCGCTAACGGAGCTTCGCTCCGTATTGAGTTACTAAAGTAACTCAACTCGATCACCGCTTCGCGGTGATCTCGTTTTAACATCCGTGATCTCGTAATAAAATTAGAGGTCCCAAAAGCATGCTTTTCGAATTTCGAAACTTTGTTTTAAGGTTAGGGTACCTAAACCAAATAAGGAATCTTTATAGTCTAACTAAAGAGTTTGATTCAGAGAGCTTTAGAGCTGAAAAACATATTGAAAAAAATAATAAAAAATTTTAATCGAATAGTGTTGGATTATCCTATATAAATTATTTATTCGTGACGGACCGGTAGCTTCAATTGGATAGAGCGCGCCGCTACGGACGGCGAGGTTGAGGGTTCGACTCCTTCTCGGTCCACGAAAATTTCTGAAAAATTATTTTGAAACTCGCTACTACTGCTGCATGATTCAGTGTTGGGCACCGACAACAATAGCAGCGAGAGATTTACTATTAATGTTGAGGGCTAATATAGAATTTAAAATTTAATTTTGAACCGTGGATATATGGGCATGCAGCGAGGAAATTTTGTGCAAGCAAACCTAACCAAGAACCATGGACAAGATTTTTAATGAGGTTAACCAGTTTAGTTAGCTTAAAAAATTTGTTACTTTTGAATGAAACACTTACCTTGAATGTACGGGAATAATTCCGGAGGTTACCCTCGAATTATTTTTCTCAAAGCATTGAATTAATTTATTTTTTGAAAAATACACTGGGGATCATAGGGGAACAGCTCGGAGTAATTAAAAGTAATTATACCGTCTCTTAGAGCTGGTTCCTC
>CAYRAD010000088.1:0-8179 GCA_964422135.1 uncultured Vicingus sp. | reverse complement strand
TTAAAATCGGCTGTATCTGACCATATTTCATAAAAAACGGAACCAAAACCCAATGCTGAAGAAGGGTTATATTTTAGCCATGTAAAGGAAGTGTCAGTAGTTACTGTTTGCCCGACATGCCAATTAAAATAACCGGCATTTCCTCCTGCACAAACCAGTGCTCTCCCGGGTTTATAATTGATAATACTATCTATTAATAAAGCAGCAGGATCAGTCCCGTCATGCGAACCAAAATAATCTCCGGCACTGATATTAATCACACAGGGCATGTTTAAAGAATCAGCCACTGCATAAATATAATCAACTGCATCAACAACGGTAGAAAGCCAGTTATTAGCATTAAAATCGCTCGCCACAGTCACAATGGTAGCTTCAGGTGCTGCTCCTGAATACATGTTTAATGCTAATCCATTTCCTGCAGCAATACCCGAAACATGAGTGCCATGATCCACTCCACTGTAATCATAATGCGTACATGTTGCATTATTAATAGAAGCCGAATCCCAGATTTCACCGGTAACCTGATCCCAAATTCGGTAGATTCGGGTATTACCCAAGGTATCTTTAAAATCAGGATGGTCAATATCCTGACCGGAATCGATAACCCCCATAACAACACCCTTTCCTGTATATGGTTGTAATAATGGAACCTGACCGTTATGTATTGGAGTAATGTTATCATGAATTTTCATTGTATCACACAAAACAACTCCTTTTGAAAAGGAATAAGGAATACTTTGCACAAAATCGTTTTCTGAAAACTCCTGAATAGCATATACCGGTAATTTTACCTGAATAACATTCTTTACCGACCGCACTACTTCTCCTTTTAAACGATTCACTTCTGTTCTTATCCGGTCTGCATCCCCAATAACAAACAAGGGAAACAAAGCTGTTGAATCCTTTTGTTTTTCCAATGCCAATTTCAACCCAAAATTAATTTTTGAATTTTGAGCATCAAGAGATGTAAAACAAGTTAATAGTAAAAGGTATATTAATATTCTTCTCACAAGTTAAAATTAAGTAAAGTTTCTAAATTATTATCATACTCAATAATAATGCTTAAGTTTCGTTAAGTTAACCCCATTAGTACAGTAACTTTTTGTTTCTTTGTTCGTCACACATAAAAAACATTATTTTTTATGATTAATATTCTCTCTAAATATTTTTTTATCGCTGTAGTTCTCTTGTTTTCATTTGATTTAAATGCACAAATTTCTGGAACAATAAAAGACGAAAATAATGATTCAGCTATTCCTTTTGCCAATGTTATTGCTTTAAATTTTAGTGATTCTACTATTGTTAAAGCCGTTTTATCTTCTGATAATGGAAGTTACAAAATAGAAGGTTTAGCGAAAGGCAAGTACTTGGTTAAAGTCGTAATGCTAGGTTATGCTGATTATTATTCATCTCCTTTTAATATTTTTCAAGATACCAGCATCACAGTCAATTGTAAAATAGCTACATCGGTAGAAAATTTAGAAAGTATTGATATTGTTGCCAAAGTGCCTTTTATAGAACAACAAGCGGGAAAAATGGTGGTTAATGTTTCTGAGAACATTTCAGGGGTTAACGGAAGTATGATGGATGTTATGAAAAAAGTTCCAGGAGTGATGGTTATTAATAAAAAAATTTCTTTAGCCGGAAATCAAAATGTGACCATACTAATTAACGGTAAACCAACTCAATATTTGGATATGCAAACATTAATGAGTGAGTTACCTGCTGAAGATATTGATAAGATAGAGGTTGTATCCCAACCGGATGCTAGTATGGACGCTACAGGTACCGGTGGAGTTATCAATATTATACTAAAAAAAAACAGGCTCTCCGGAACTAATGGATCCATTAACTCAAGTTATGGGTATGGAGAACTTGCAAAATATTCCTTTGGAGCAACTGTCAATCACCGAAAAGACAAATTCAATGTTTTCGGAAGTGGTGGATATAGCTACAACACATCTGTAGAGAATATGATCTTAGATCGAAAAGTTGGAGATGCTACTTATTATCAGGAAACCTATCAACCATACAATCCTAAAACATATAGAATTAATGCAGGCATTGACTATGATGTAACCGATAAACAAATGACTGGTTTATCCATAAGTCATTTAGAGAGCGTTAACAATCGTACAAATAAGAATAACACAACTATTGAAGGTTTAAGCACTGATACCGTTTACACATTAAAAACAGACAATAATATTAATAGAAAATGGTCGTACAATTCAGCAAATTTATACTACAACATTGAATTGGATACGAATGGACAGAAGTTAGATTTTTCCACTAATTATGGTTCTTACGATAATAAAAAAATAAACACAATAACCACGGATGCCTCGCACGATATTTATTATCCCTCACAAAAAAATGAAGAACCTGGAAAAACTGATATTTATGCCGCCAAACTGGACTATACCCTACCCTTTAGTAAAAAATTTAAACTTAATAGTGGAATAAAATACAGTTATGCCAATGTAAATAGTGACTTAAGAGCATTTATTGAAAATCAGGGATTCGGTTTTGTAAACAACACAGGACTATCTAACCATTTTATATTTAAAGAAAATATTTATGCGGCTTACATCAAACAAGGATTTACAACTAAAAAAATTAGTTTCGAAACCGGATTAAGGTACGAACTTTCTATTTCTGAAGGCTACTCAGTAACAATAGATTCAACGGTTAACAGAACCATTTCACAATTATTTCCAAGTGCAGGTATCAATATCCCAATTACAAAAAAACTGGGAACCTCATTAGGATATAGTTATCGGATTCAACGTCCGCAATACAGTTCTTTAAATCCGTTTATTTCCTATTTAGATCCTTATACATATCAAAAAGGTAATACTGACCTGAAACCTGAACTAACACACAGTGGGAAATTTTCCTTAACATACGAACACCAGCCATTTTTTAATATAGAATACAATCGGACATCTGACGTTTTGATGTTTGTAACAGAACAGGATGACAACACTGGAGTTTCTTATGCCACAACAACAAATATGAAACAATATGAAAGATTTGGAGCAAGTCTCTTTTTCCCTTTAAATTTTATTAAACCATTAGAAGGTTATGGTGGCATTATGACCTATTATCATAAATACGATGCTCCTTATTTAGATGACATATACAACAAAGAAAAATTTAATTACGTTTTGTTTATCCAAGCTTCAGCAGAAATAATTAAAACATTTAAAGTTGAAACATCTGGATGGTACAATAGTGGAACATTAGAAGGAATAATGGAATCTAAAGCATTGTATGGCGTTAGTTTTGGTATGAGCAAAACATTTTTTGATAAACGATTATCTTTGGAATTAAGTATAGATGATGCCTTCTTTAAATATTGGATAGCTGATATTAAATACTCAAATATGGATTTAAACTTAACTTCTACTTGGGAAACCAGAGTGGTATATTTTAAGTTAACATATAAATTTGGTAACCGATATTTAAAGAAAAGAAAACAACAGAAAAACAGTGCTCAAGAGGAATTGAATAGAGCGAGTCAAAAGAAATAAATTACACTTTCCCATTCAATCTTATTAATAATTTCTTAAAGTTTTCACTACATTTGATTTATGAAGAGTAACCAGCAAGAAGCTATAAATACCGCTTATTTTAGTATTATTGGCAATGCGTTATTGGCAATAACTAAAGGATTAACAGGTATATTTGGAAATTCTTTTGCACTAATAGCTGATGCCATAGAATCAACCAGCGATGTGTTTTCTTCCTTGTTGGTGCTTTTTGGTTTAAAATATTCCACCAAACCGGCAGACAAGAACCATCCATACGGGCATGGAAAAGCTGAACCCATCGTTACTTTTATAATTGTTGGATTTTTAGTTATTTCTGCCACAATTATTGCCTATCAAAGTATTATTAATATTCTGAGCCCACAGAAAACACCGGAAATTTACACACTTTATGTACTGGGAACCATTGTTGTGGTTAAAGAGGTTTTTTACCGTTTTGTATCCAAAAAAAGTAATCAAACAAAAAGCACTTCATTAAAAGCCGATGCCTGGCATCACCGCAGCGATGCCATCACTTCATTAATGGCATTTATAGGAATTTCCATAGCCATATATATGGGAAAAGGGTATGAAGCTGCTGACGATTGGGCTGCATTGCTGGCTTCTGGTTTTATTGTTTACAATGCCTACCTTATTTTCCGTCCTGCACTGGGTGAAATAATGGACGAACACATGCATGATGATTTTATTGTTGAAATTAAAAAAGTTGCCCTAACAGTAGAAGAAGTTAAAGGAACAGAGAAATGCTACGTTAGGAAAGCAGGAATGGCCTTTCTTGTCGATTTGCATTTGTTGGTTGATGGAAAGTTAAGCGTTAAAAAAGGTCATGAAATTGCCCATGATGTTAAGAAGGAAATACAAAGCAAATTTCCTGAAATTGCCGATGTACTTATTCATATTGAGCCCGAAGATCAATATAATTTATAGCTCCTTATAACAAGGTATTTCGGTTAAAAACTCAAATGAATTTTGGGTAAAATCAATCTTAGCACAATAATGCTCCATCCCGTTGGTAACAACTAAATAAGGTACTTTAAAAACCATGTTGTAACGGGCAATCTGTTCAAATGTTTCCTGATTTATTTTAACATTTTGAGCTTTACATTCTACCAAAACTACTGGTTGAGAATTAATATTGTAGATTAATATATCTGCCCGCTTTTGTAATTCATTGAGCTTCAATCCTACTTCAATACCAATTAAACCAGTAGCAAATTCTTTTTCTTGAATCAAATAGTGGATAAAATTTTGACGAACCCATTCTTCAGGTGTCAGTACCAAATATTTTTTCCGGATGGTATCAAAAATATATTGTTTACCTCCCTCCTCTTTAAGTTTAATTGGGTAAGTAGGAAGGTTAAGTTTTTTCATTTTTTCAATTTTAACTTCCCCTTGGAGAAGAGGAATTTAAGAAGATTGACTAAATAGTTTTTCAATCCCTCTTTATCTCCCTTCTCCAAGGGAGAATTTTGTTATTTACAAAGAAACCGATGCTTTTATGTGCGGATATGGTTCGTAATCTGCCAATTCAAAATCTTCGAACTTAAAATCAAAAATGTTTTTCACTTGAGGATTAAGCCTCATCTTAGGCAGTTTCTTAGGTGTTCTGGTTAACTGTAATTTTGCCTGCTCAATATGGTCGTTATACAAATGAACATCACCAAAAGAATGAATAAAATCTCCCGGTTCAAGGTCGCAAACCTGAGCAATCATCATTGTAAATAAAGCATAAGAAGCAATGTTAAAAGGAACTCCCAAAAAAGTATCGGCACTTCTTTGATATAACTGACACGAAAGTTTTCCATCCATGACATAAAACTGGAAAAAGGCATGACATGGAGGCAGCGCAGCTTTTCCGTTTGCAACATTATCAGAAAAAGATTTGGAAGTGTCGGGCATAACACTTGGATTCCATGCTGAAACCAATAACCTTCTGCTGTTCGGGTTAGTTTTAATTTGTTCAATCACTTCAGTTATCTGGTCAATTCCATCACCGTTCCAATTTCGCCACTGGTAGCCGTAAACTGGCCCTAAATCACCATTTTCGTTAGCCCATCCATTCCAAATTTTCACACCATTTTCTTGCAAATACTTAATATTGGTATCACCTGCTATAAACCATAACAACTCATGGATAATAGATTTTAAATGGAGTTTTTTGGTTGTTAAACAAGGAAATCCTTCACTTAAATCAAACCGCATTTGATAACCGAAACAACTTATTGTTCCTGTACCAGTTCTATCTCCTTTTGAAGAACCTTTGGTTAAAATATGGTCTAATAAATCTAAATATTGCTGCATAAGTTATACTTTTAACGAAATCAAAATTCGGAGAAAAACCAAGCTAATTCAAGTGTTGTTAATAATGTTTGATAACTTGTATCTAACAAAACCTGATTATGTAACTTTACCGCCATCCTTTAGTATGATAATTAACAAGACAAACCTTTATTGTGGAATCTCTTTTTAAAAGTGACTCTATTCTTTGATGTGTTTCATTATCATTCCAATCAAGATTAAGTGCCCAAATAAGCTTGTCAAACATTTCGAAATTTTCATTCATCAAAACATAATTATCAATGCTCTGTGACAAAGCTTTTTGGCGATACTTACCAATGTTATGATTTGTCAGAATCAATTCAGAATTTAATGTTGTTTCATCTAAAGCAGAATAATTTGGTAAATAGTAAGATGTAAGAAAGTTATTTTGATTTAGCTTTGGCAATAATTGATAAGCAGTTGATTCAACAATTAGGTTCTTTTTAATTCCATATTTATCGGTAAGTTTATTTAAACGATTAATTACTTTATTCAGGTTTTGCTCATTTAAATTTTTTAGGTCTAACCAAAAATAATGTTGCTGTACATTTTTTACCTTCGAAAAATATTTGTCAAGAGAAAGCTGAATTGAAGTGGCCGGAGGGTGCCGCACATCAAATTCTCCATTTTCGAAAACTATGTCTAATTCTATGCCTTTAAATTTATCTTGTACCTCTTTTAATCTTTCAATGCTATTTACACGATGTACCCATATTTTTGAAGTGAAAGTTGGAAATTCTTCTATTGAATTTACAGGCGATAAGGTGTTTGTAATTGCATCCCCAAAGTCGTGTTGATTTTCATTTAAAAAGCTTTTGTTTGAATCATAATATTCTGAATGAATATCAAATAAATCTTGTACAGTATTTGATAAATTTTTTAAAGAAAATTTGATGTCAGCATTTTTTCTTGCAGCAATTAATTTTGTTTTATTTAATTGTTCAAAAGCATTATTATTCCAGATGAAGAACGGAATACTGTTCATATATTTTGAAAGCATTCCTCCCGAATGTCCATGAAAATTCCTATAATCGTAAACCTCATCGCCATGATCGGATAAATTAATTACGGCAGTTAAACCACTCACCTTTTTTACTTTTTTTATTATTTCTGAAACAACAAAATCGTTATATAATATTGCATTATCATATTGGTTTATATGATTATCGGCATGTTCTCCAAAAATTGAAATATTCTTACTTTTAAAAACATTAAATTTCTTGGGATACCTATCTTGATAATCAAGATGGGTTCCTATCAAATGAATAAAAACAACTTTTTTCTTTTCTTTTCTACTCAAAATACCATCTAGTTTAGGTAATAATTCCTCGTCAAATTTATTGCCTCCGGTTGCATTAATAAATAGTTGCTTTTTTGCTTTTTTAGCTAGTGCACTAATCACAGTTTCATTACTTCCTAAATAAGCCTGATTGCTTAACCAATAGCTCGTAAATCCAACATTATTAAAACAATCAATTAGCGTGTTAGGAGTATTCCTATTGTTTGAATCGGTTAAAATCAACATACTCTGTATAGATTGAATTGTGTGAGCACTAGTGCTTTTTACATGGTTAAAAACCGTTAACTCATCTTTTATTTTCATCAACTCAGGGTTCGTATTTCTGTTATAGCCATATAATTGCATATGATATTTACTGGTTGATTCTCCTATGATTATTATGTATGTTTCCATTTCATCAATTGGAGTTTTTTGAACGTTGAGAGTAGATTTAGTAGCATTTGCTTCACTAAGAAATTTAATGTCTTTTTTATATGCTTTATAATTATTGTAAAACTTATACATTGATATTTCTTTACAATAAGAAATTTCCGATTTAAGAAAAGTTAAACCTGAAACCAATATAAATATCAATACAAAAGAGAACGTCATTATTTTTTTTAACAGGATTGATTTTAATTTCTTAAATGCCAGAAAAAAAAGAAATGGGAACAGGCAACATAAAAAAAGGCCGATAAGTAGTTGCCATGATGAATAATCTAAAATAAACTCAAGTGCTTCATTGGTGTTTGTAGCAAACATCGAGTAATAAGACGAACTGCTTACCCTTGATTTAAATAAAAAAACATGCAATAAATCTAAAATTGAAGATAAAAATAGTGTTGTAGCAAAAATTAAAGAAATAAGTTGTCTAACTATTTTACGAACAAATAGAAAAGGTAAGTTAATAAGGTAAGAAAGCCATATAATTACAGCCATTATTTTAATTAAGTGGGTACCAATAATCTTTATATTATATAGCGTATTATTGTATTACGCTTTTTTTATATTTATTTGTTGAAAATAT
>CAYRAD010000087.1:0-8197 GCA_964422135.1 uncultured Vicingus sp. | reverse complement strand
AAAAACTATTGTTTGCACCTATCTATTTATTTAATCGGAAGCAATGCCGTTGTAAACGAACAAATAAGCACGTACTTTAACATAAGAATTTTTGCGGCTCCTGCCACTTTAGGCTTGTATGCTTTTATTGGTTGGTTTTTGGGTAAGCAAAATGCTAAAATTCCGATGATTATTACTGTTGTTGTTAATTTGCTTAATGTTTTTATTAGCTATTATTTTGTAGCGGTATTGCATTGGAGTATAAAAGGTGTGGCTTACGGAACAGTCATAGCACAATATTCAGGATTGCTGATGGCGATTGTTTTTCTATTTATTTATTATCGTAAAGAAATTTCCAAGCAGGCTTATCAAAATATCATGGAATTAAAAGCGATTAAAGATTTTATGAGTGTAAACTCAAATATTTTTATTCGCACCTTATGTTTAATTTTTACCTTATCCTTTTTTAAAGTGATGTCGGCAAAACAAGGAGATGTAATTGGTGCTGCGAATATTGTTTTGTTAGAGTTTACTTCTATAGCTGCTTATGGAATTGATGGCTTTGCCTTTGCTGTAGAAGCGATTAGTGGCAAATACTTTGGAGCAAAAAATAAAGCCTTTTTTAGAAAATCGGTAAGGTACTGCATGTATTGGGGATTTGCTTTGGGTGGTTTATATTCTATTAGTTATTTGGTGTTTGGGAAACAGATCATATCTTTATTAACCACTCAGCAACCTGTAATTGTAGAAGCTTCAAAATATTTACCCTGGCTGGTGATATTCCCTTTTTTAAGTGTTTTGCCTTTTATCTGGGATGGTGTTTACATTGGTGTAACTGCTTCAAAAGCCATGCGCAATACCATGTTGTTCTCCACCTGTGTCGTTTTTATTCCTTCTTATTATCTATTGAGAGATGAAATGGGTAATCACGGTTTGTGGTTAGCTATGACCCTGTTTGTGCTGGCAAGGGGAGTCAGCCAGACACTGCTTGCTAAAAGAGTGGTTTATGATAAGTTGTAATGTTTAGGTTTTATTTTATAATTTAAAACCAACAACACTATAAAATTAGCGATTGTTGACAGCTGCTTTTTTATTAGCACTGAATCTTAAAATTATATAACCAATTAATGCTGAAAACAAAGAACCGACAAGTATTCCAATTTTTGCAGAGTCAATATAATTCGGACTGTTAGAAAAAGCTAAATTTGCAATAAAAATAGCCATAGTAAATCCAATTCCGGCTAAAAATGAAACACCTATTATATGCTTATTACTAATGTCTTTTGGAACTTCAATAAGCTTTATTTTTTTTGCTAAAATAATAATGGAGGCAATACCAATACTATTTCCTAGTATTAAGCAAATAATAATATTCCTTACCAAAGTTGAGTCTAAATTCATATCACTATTAATAATTACACCAGCATTGGCTAAAGCAAAAAGAGGAATAATTAAATAAGCAACCCAATCGTGTAATTTATGTTCCAAATGCTGAAGGGGAGATTGATAATTATTGGCCCAGTCTTCCAAATCATCAATCTGTTCAATTTGTTCTTTACATAGGATTGGTTTTTTTGAAATAGCAGTTTTTTTAATATTGTTTGTTATTCTCTCTAAATTCTCAATAAAAGTAGAAGTGTTAATTTTTTGTCTGACGGGAACAGAAAAAGCTAATAATATTCCTGCAATTGTTGGATGAATACCTGATTTAAGAAATAGAACCCAGATGATTATGCCAGATATAATAATTAAGAATTTAGAATAATATCCTTTAAATGATAAGAAATATAAGATTCCTAATAACAAGAATGCGAAAATCAACATCACAAAATTAATGCTTCCACTGTAAAAAATGGCAATGACTAATATAGCACCAATATCATCAACTATGGCAAATGCAGTTAGGAATAGTTTCAGGCTTAAAGGGACACGTTTACCTAAGATTTTTAAAACGGCCAGCGAAAAAGCAATATCGGTAGCCATTGGTATTCCCCAACCCTTAACAGTTTCCTGATTTTGATTAAGTATTAAGAAGAATAAAACAGGAACTAACATCCCACCCAAAGCTCCAAAGAGTGGAAAAGCTATTTTTTTAAACGAGTTTAATTCTCCAATTATGAATTCTCTTTTTATTTCTAAGCCAATAAGAAAAAAGAAAATGGCCATCAGTCCATCATTAACCCATAATATTAACGGCTTATTTAATTCAAAGTTTTGTGAAGTAAAACCAATTTTATATTGCCACAACGATTGGTAACTTTCTCCAAATGGTGAATTTGCCCAAATAAGTGCTGCAACTGTAGCAATCAATAATAAGATACCGCTAAAGCTTTCAATTCTAACAAATTTTTGGAATGGACTTAATAAATTATATTGCTTCATATTTTAATTTATCGATTACAGTACTAAAAGCAAATATAAAGAATTCAAATTTATATCGTCATCGAAAAAATCCGGGTTTTCGGCTGGTTTCTTATCAGTTGCAGGTCAAAAGCCATACAAACATTTCTCACAAAGGGGTGGGCTTTATCCGGCAAGTTTATTCCGTTTTCACTAATAACAACCAGGCCATCCTGTTCCATTTCCTGCAAGCGTTCCAGACATTCTTCCAGCTCAGGGAATTTTAACTCATTATTGGCCCAGGAGGTTTCGAAATGGCACATGATGTTTAAAATGTGTTTACGGATAATCAAATCTTCCTTACTCAACAAATGTCCTCTAAAAATGGGTAATTTACCTTCGTTAACCAGTTGGGTATATTCCTCAATACTTTTAGCATTTTGGGCAAAACTGTACCACGAATCACTAATGGAACTCATGCCCAAACCAATCATCAATTGGGTTTTACTGGCGGTGTAGCCCATGAAGTTACGGTGCAGTTTTTTGTTTTCCATGGCATTGTGCATCGAATCTGTTTTTAAGGCAAAATGATCCATGCCAATTTCTACATAACCCAGTTCATCCAACAGTCGTTTTCCGGTTTCATACAATTCTCTTTTTTCTTCGGCATTGGGTAGGTCGTTTTCGTCAAAACCTCGTTGTCCCACTCCTTTAATCCATGGCACATGGGCGTAACTATAAAAAGCAATCCGATCGGGTTTCAGCAATTTTGTTTTTTGTATGGTATCAATAATGCTGTCTTTTGTTTGATGAGGTAAGCCAAAAACCAAGTCCTGACTAATAGAAGTATAGCCAATTTCCTTACTCCATTCGGTTACCTGTTTAACTATTTCGAAAGGCTGAATTCGGTTAATGGTTTTTTGCACTTTAGGATCGTAATCCTGAACTCCAAAACTATTTCGTCTGAAACCCAGATTGTACAAGGTTTGTAAATGTTCTTTGGTAGTATTGTTGGGATGTGCTTCAAAGCTAAATTCATAACCGTCACAAACTTCGGCTTTAGAAAGTATTCCTTTAATCAGTTTTTCCAGATTTTCTGGGCTAAAAAAAGTTGGCGTTCCTCCACCCAAATGAATTTCTTTAATGCGTGGTTTCTCCGGAAACAACTCACAATATAGATTCCATTCTTTCAGAACGGTTTCGATGTAAGGTTGTTCAACGTTGTGCTGTTTGGTAATTCTCTTGTGGCATCCACAAAACGTACATAAACTTTCGCAGTAAGGTAAATGAATGTAAAGACTTATTCCTTCGTTTTTGTTGCTTTCAACAAAAGCTTTTTTAACCGTTGTCATCCAGTCGTTGTAGGCTATTCCCTCTTCGTTCCAAAACGGAACGGTAGGGTAGCTGGTGTAACGTGGGCCAGCAATATTGTATTTTTGTACGAGTGAAATATCCATTATCTGTAATTATTTTTAAAGTAAAAACCAAGAACGAACGAAACACATCCTGGTTTGGTGTTGTTAATAATATCGTAAGATACCATCATTTTTTTCTGAGGGAACTCCATTGTTACTTCGTAAGTATTGTCTTTAGTTCTTTCAGCTGTATCCGAGCTAAAAACCAATTCGTATTTTCCTGCTCCTCTTTTATTACCCAAATCGTACAAATTAATAATAACACCTTCCGGCATATCAGAAACGTCAAAAATCAACTTATAAACTAAATCTTTAAAGAGGTCAATTCGGTACTCTTCTTTAACAGTATAATCAGAAGTTTTGATTTCAGTACTTCTCGAGTTGTCATATTCTGCAGCTCCCAATAATTGTTTAATCCTTTTTTTTGGAAGCCTCTCACACTGGGCATAACTTTCAGTCATGTTTAACGAAAAGAATGTCAGTAATAATATGATAGCTGTTTTTATTTTCATCTTACTTAAGTATTGTTCTTTAACATTTTTTCACCAATCATCTTGCCAAATTCTCTTATTTCATTGGCAATTTTAGCATCACTTGTGGCTCTTTCATAAGTATCTGACATAGTTATGATGGACTGGAAAAAGAAGTGTTTCATTTCAAAAAGTAGCATATCTTTTGTCCACAGGTCGAAACGTAAAGTATTGTTTTCACTTTTATCCCATAAACTAATAATTATGGCTTTTGCTTCTTTCATCCCATCTACTTCTGAATCGCTAGCTTCCCATTCTATTTTTTCAGGCACATGATTTTCGTCCAATGTTATTTTAAAATTTATCTCTGATTTATTTTTCATTTCAAGTTAAGGTTTGTATTTAGAGTCGTTCAATATTTTTTGTGCATCTTTTTCGTTCATTAGCTGTTCGATGGTAATTGTTGGATTTTTTTGCATGTAAGCTCGTACTATTTGTAAACCAACCCAGTGACCGACTCTTCCAGGGCTACCTTCAGGAAATCCTTGTATAAAAGGGGATTCGCCCATATATTTTATAATTATTGAGGTTTCTTTAGTATAAAGTAAATTATTATCAATGAAATAAAACCATATCTGTTGTTCGTTATTTTTGCACCACTCTATTTGCTTAGGAGTATAGTTGAGTTTTGGGGGTGCATTGGGCATTAGAGCATCCATCAGGTATAAAATTTTACCCTGATGAATCATTTCTGTAAGCAGGTTGGCATTGTTCTCTTTTAATTCGAACTGGGTGCTTATCCAACCTAACATTGCTCCGGTAACCAAATCTTCTTTATTCATAAAGGAAGTTTTGTATTTGGGTAAGCCTAATTGCTTATATGCCTCATAGTTGCTGCCAAGAAACATGTCTAAACCTATTCCGAGGTAAGTTTTGCTATCGGTGGTAATGGCAAAATTAAATCCAGAAATAAAAGTGATAATTTTAGGAATATGTTTTTTCGGAAAATAGTGTTTGTAGTGTTTAAAAGCATCTTCCAAATCGGTTTGGTATGAGGAGAAATCCGTGTATAGCTTATCAACATCTGCTTTAACTTCTTTAACATAACTGTCATTAATAAAAGCATTAAGTTGCAGGTTAGTGGTAGGATTTTGAACAGAACCAATATTGATTACTCCTTCAGTATAATTCTGAAAGAATAAGCCATACTTTGTATTTAAAATCTTAACATCATCAGGAGTAATTCCTATTTTGTAATCAAACAAATCTTTTTCAAAACGGTTTACTTTTAAATCTAATTTCACATCAGAAACATCTATGTCAAGAGGGTCGCTTCCGCATGAAAATAAAACGATACTAAACAGTAAAGTTATTAAGGGTTGATGTGTTGAAAATTTGAATTTCATCAAAAAATTGAGGAATTATTTATAGCTAAATTTGTTTGATTATAAATATTGTATGTTTCCAAAAGCAAAAATACTTACTTTAATACTATTTGGCTTATTATTTTTAAATCTTTCTGCACAGAAGGATACTTTCAGTGATGACCCTATAGCCAAACTGCCGGATGAAAATAGAAAACTAAGAATTGGCTTACAATTTAGTCCAAATGTTTCCTGGTTTAAAGCAAATACAACGGGTTATGAAAACCAAGGTTCAACAATCGGTTATGCTTACGGCTTATCGTTTGAATATTTTATGACGAAAAATTATCTTTTTTCAACAGGGATAAACATTTTAAGTACAGCTGGGAATATTTCTTATACAGGTGTATTTTTGCATAATTCTACCGAAGTAGATCAAAAATATAAACTAAAATACATAGAAGTTCCATCAGTTTTAAAATTAAGAACCAATGAAATAGGATATTTAACTTATTTTGGACAGTTTGGTATCAATGCAGCATTTAATATTAAAGCAAAGACCGATTATAATTATATGGGAAGTATAAGTAATAGTGATTATGTTAATGCAGAAATAAATTGGATAAACTTGTCTTTGGTTATTGGTGGAGGAATAGAGTACAATATTTCAGGGAACACAAGCTTAATGCTGGGAATCTCTTATAACAACGGATTTATTAATCAACTGGATAGTAAAGTTAATTTATTGGATAACAATGGGGATGCTTTGATAGACGATTTAGGTAACCCGGTTTTATCAGATAAAAATGCCAATGCTAATTTAAATTATATAGCTTTAAATATTGGTATTTATTTTTAAAAACGGATGAACGCAAAAAATGTAAAAATACATATTATTAACTGGTTAAAGGATTACGTAACAAAATCTAACACTAAGGGTTTTGTAATTGGTGTGTCAGGTGGTATCGATTCTGCGGTAACTTCTACGTTAGGAGCAGAAACAGGTTTACCATTATTGTGTGTGGAAATGCCCATTTATCAGGAAAATAAACAAGTGGAGAGAGCTCAAAATCATATTTCATTTTTAAAAAATAATTACCCTAATGTTAGTTTTGTGGAGGTTGAGTTAACTGCTGTTTATGATTCCTTTTTGGCTGAATTACCTTCTGAAAAAGATGATGAAAGATGGCACATGAGCCTGATAAATACAAGAGCCAGATTAAGGATGACCACTTTGTATTATTTTGCGGCATTGAACAATTACCTGGTTTTGGGTACAGGAAATAAAGTGGAGGATTTTGGTGTTGGTTTTTATACTAAATATGGAGATGGAGGAGTGGATATTAGTCCTATTGCAGATTTGGTAAAAACTGAAGTTTATGAATTGGGTGCAGCACTGAATATTATTGATGAGATAATGAAAGCTCCGCCAACTGATGGGCTTTGGGGTGACGATCGAACCGATGAGGATCAGATTGGAGCATCTTATCCCGAGTTGGAATGGGCAATGAAAGTTAGCGAAAATAGTATTATAGATTTCAATACATTTACCGATAGGCAAAAAGAAGTTTTAGCAATATACACGCGATTAAATAAAGCCAATCAACACAAAATGCAACCGATTCCGATTTGTATTGTGCCTCAAGAATTAAAATAAGCGAACACTACCTGAGCTCTTTTTTTACTTACGGTTTTTTCCAATTCCTTAAGTGTGGCTTTTTTGATTCTGGCAACGGATTTAAATTTCCATAATAGTTGCTGGGCAGTTTTGTAACCGATTCCTTCTATTTCAGATAATTCAGATTTTATGGCATCTTTTGATCGCTTGTTTCTGTGATGGGTAATGCCGAAACGATGTGCTTCATTTCTCAAATACTGAATCAGTTTTAAAGATTCCGATTTTTTGTCAAGGTACAAAGGTATTGGGTCGTTTGGGAAATATAACTCTTCCAGTTTTTTGGCTACACCAATAATGGTAATTTTCCCCCTGAGGTTTAATTGTTCCAAACTTTTAACAGCAGCACTGAGTTGCCCCTTTCCCCCGTCAATAATTATTAACTGGGGTAATGGCTGTTTTTCTTCCAATAACCTTTTGTATCTTCTGTAAATTACTTCTTCCATCGATGCAAAATCATCAGGTCCTTCAACAGTTTTGATGTTAAAATGGCGGTAATCCCTTTTACTTGGTTTGGCTTCTTTAAAAACCACACAAGCTGCTACAGGATAAGTACCTTGTATGTTGGAATTATCGAAACATTCAATATGACATGGCTTTACTGGCATTCGTAAATCTTTTTGCAAACGTTCCAATATGCGGTCGGCATGTTTGGTCGGGCTAACATTTGCCTTTTGTTTGTTGCGTTCCAAACGATAATATTTGGCGTTTCGTTCTGATAGTTCCAGTAAATGTTTTTTATCACCTCGCTGAGGTACAAAAAAACGGATATTCTCATCTTCTAGTTCTGGTTTAAAAGGAACAATAACTTCTTTAGATTGGCTTTCGAAGCGAAGCCTTAATTCTACAATTCCAATTTGTAACAAGTCATCATCCGTTTCATCCAGTTTCTTTTTGAGTTCTATGGTGTGACCTTGTATAATGGCTCCATTAATTACTTTAAGATAATTTATG
>CAYRAD010000086.1:0-8242 GCA_964422135.1 uncultured Vicingus sp. | reverse complement strand
GACGTTCTGAAATAAAATCCATAGCAACATCTTTAGAAGCTTCTATACGGTTGGGCCTAAAATCTTCTGCCAACATGCTACCAGAAATATCTAAAGCAATAACAATGTCAATTCCTTCGGTAGTTACATCTTGCCAGCTTAACGAAGTTTGAGGCCTTGCCAAAGCTGTTATTAATGCTGCAATTACCAAACATCTTAACACAATTAAACTGTGACGTAAAGTTGCTAAAGGTGAATTCCCAAAACTTTTTATCGTTGTTACTTTTACGGTTCCTTGAAATTTTTTCTCACGAAAAATATACCATAGCAGCATTAGCGGGATAATGAGCAGCAACCAAAAAAAGTTGGGGTTGGCAAAAGTTATTTCTCTCCAATTACTCAGCATTTTCAACTTTAGGTATAATTATCAATTTAGTACTATTAACAAATTCGAAAGCAAACAATAAAGACCTATCGTTTTCTTCTGGTAAAGGTTTTTCTTTGGCAAATTTTACCATATCGGCCATAGTTAACATCTGATTTAACTTACTTAATAAATCAGCGTCAATGGTTTGAAAACGTAAGCTTTGCATAATTTCATTAGTAGTATGTTCTAATGCTTTAACGCTATATCTTTTTTCGAGGTATTCTCTTAAAATTTCTGAAATTTCACTGTGATGCAATTTAACTTTTCCAGCTTGCCAGAGTTTTTCCTCCCGTAGTTTTTCGAGTTTTTCTAGGGTAATAATGTAATAAGGGATTTCTGGTACAATTTCTTCAACAATGGCTTTTGGTCTGTTTTTAAGGTATTTATACAAGATGTAAAAACCAATCAATAAGACTAAAACAATTGCAATCCAAATCCAATTTTCTTTTAACCAATCGATAAAGGAAAAAGGTTCATCTATAGGTCCTTTAATGTCGAAAATTGCTTTTGATGTATCAACTGCTAATGTCTGAACTTCAATTTGAATTGGACCTGTTTGATAAGGTTGATTGTTGATGATAAATTCGAAATAAGGAATTTCATAATAACCTGAATCAAATGAAGTAATCGTTATTTTTTTTGTTTGCTCAACGAGTGATAAATCGTTTGGATCAGGGTAAGTAGTATCAACAGCAGATGAATAAACGATTTCAATATTTTTAGTACTAATCGTGTCTTTTAATTCAGGGAACTTAACGTTAACTGATTCTCCATCTAATCGATATTGAACTTTTAAGTGGATTTGAGTTTGTTCTCCAATTAAAATAAAATTAGTATCGATAGAAGCATTCACATTAACAGTTTGTGCTGAAAGGTTTAATCCTGCAATGAGTAAAAATATTATGTACAGTAATTTTTTCATAAAACAACTAACTATCTATTTTGCACCTCTTCTTTTAAACAATGCCATTAAGGGTTTAACATAATCCTCATGAGTGGCAATGCTGGTATTATCCACACCACATTTCTTAAAAGTGGTTTTTAGAAATTCTTTACGTTTTAAAGCTTCTATTTTAAAATCTTTTTGAATTTCCTTACTCGAAGTATTTACCCATTGTATGTTATTGGTTTCGGAATCCAGCATAGGAACTAATCCAATATTTGGCAGTTCTTCTTCTGCTTTATCGTACAATCTTAATGCAATTAAATCGTGTTTTTTATTTGCTATCCTCAAGGCATTTTCGAAATTCTCATTGCTTACAAAATCGGAAAGCAAAAAGGCGGTACATCTCTTTTTAATTACATTGTTAAAATATTTTAAAGCTTGTGATATATCAGTTCCTCTGTTTTCAGGAATAAAATCTATCAAGTCTCTGATAATCATTAAAATATGGCTTTTTCCTTTTTTAGGAGGAATAAATTTTTCAATTTTATCAGAAAAGAAGATAACGCCAACTTTATCATTGTTATGAATGGCTGAAAAAGCAAGTACCGCGCAAATTTCGGTAGCTAGTCCCTGTTTGCTTTTAAGGCGTGTTCCAAATTCCTTTGAACCACTAACATCTACCAAAAGCATAACGGTTAATTCTCTTTCTTCTTCAAATACCTTTACATAAGGGTGGTTAAAACGGGCTGTAACATTCCAGTCTATCGATCGAATCTCATCTCCATGCTGGTACTCTCTAACTTCACTAAAAGCCATACCCCTCCCTTTAAAAGCAGAATGATATTCACCCGAAAAAATCTGATTGCTCAAGCCACGGGTTTTAATTTCAATCTTCCTGACTTTCTTTAAAAGCTCAGATGTTGATAGATTACTCACTTACTATGGGATTTCAACATTGTTTAAAATGCCGTTAATAATTTCCTCTGCGGTAATGTTTTCGGCTTCTGCTTCATAACTCAATCCGATTCGGTGTCTTAATACGTCATGACAAACAGCTCTTACATCTTCAGGAATTACATAACCTCTTCGTTTGATGAATGCATAGGCTTTGGATGCCAATGCCAGGTTAATACTGGCTCTTGGCGATCCACCAAAAGTGATCAGGCTCTTGTAATCTTTAAGGTTATGATTTTCAGGATACCTTGTTGCATCTACAATGTCTATGATGTATTGTTCAATTTTTTCATCCATATACACTTCACGAACAACTTCACGTGCTCTCAAAATGTCATTGGGATGAATAACACAATTCGTTTTTGGAAAGCCATCTTTGGAAATATTGTGTCGGACAATTATTTTTTCCTCCTCTTTTTTTGGATATTCTAAAACAACTTTCAGCATAAACCTGTCCACCTGTGCTTCAGGCAAAGGATAGGTTCCTTCCTGCTCAATAGGGTTTTGTGTGGCCAACACTAAAAATGGTTCAGCTAATAAAAAGGTTTCTTCACCTATGGTTATCTGACGTTCCTGCATGGCTTCCAATAAGGCACTTTGTACTTTTGCCGGAGCCCTGTTAATTTCGTCAGCTAAAACAAAGTTGGCGAATATTGGTCCTTTTTTTACCGAAAAAGCTTCCTGTTTCTGGTTGTATATCATGGTACCGATAACATCTGCAGGCAATAAATCCGGAGTAAACTGGATCCTGCTGAATTTAGCATCAATGGCTTTAGCTAAGGTATTTATGGCTAAGGTTTTTGCCAATCCGGGAACACCTTCTAATAGGATATGTCCGTTCGACAATAAACCAATCAATAACCGCTCGGTCATCTGTTTTTGACCGATAATTACTTTTTCCATTTCCATGGTTAGCAATTCAACAAAGGAGCTTTCTTTTTGAATTTTTTCGTTCAATGCTCTGATGTCCACATTAGAACTTTTTGTGTCAACGTTAACAGGCGTATCCGATACAGGACTGTTAATTGGTAATTCTTCTTCCATAATCAATAATTAATGTTAGCTCAAAATTAGCAAGAGCTATATAGTTTGACAATATAATAAATATTAACCAGTGTTAAAAAATGTTAAAGATTTTAAATTTTTTAAGGCAGAAAGGTTAATAATAGCCTATTTTTTCAGTTTAGGATTCATAGCATCCGTTAATCCTTCGCCAATTAAATTATAAACTGTAACAGTAATGAAAATGGCAAAGCCTGGGAAAATAGCCAGCCACCAAGCCGAGGCATTTTGACGTGCAACCGATAATAAGGAACCCCAGGTTATGGTTTCGGCCGGAACACCAACTCCAATAAAAGATAAAGTGGACTCAATTAAAATTGCTGAGGCAATTCCAAATGCGATAGAAATAAGAACTGGAGAAAGTGCATTAGGCAAAGCATGCCTTAAAATTATTTTAAATTCCTTAAATCCTAATGCGTTGGCTGCTTCAATGTATTCGAGGTTTCTAACACGCAACAATTCTGCCCTTGTAAATCGGGCAATTCCTGTCCAGGTGGTTAAACCAATAATCATCATTACAATAAATATAGAAGGTTTAGCCACCACTGCTGCAATAGAAATAATAAGAAACAATCGGGGAATGGACACAACAATTTCTATTAACCGGCTTATGATGATATCAGCAGGAATGGTTACTCTTTTAGATAGAAATGGAATTTTCTTGAATAAAGAAGATATCAGTTTAAAGATTAACATTATTCCTGCAAAAAGGAAAAGACTAACAATTAACTCCAAAACGAAGTTCCCGAAAGATTCTCCTATGGCATCAGAGAGTACATAAGCCCGGGAACCAAAAGCATAAAATATTGCAACAATAAATCCCAGGCTGTATAAAAAAATAGAAGTGATACTCATTTTTAGTTTGTCATCGCCATAGTAGCCGGCAATGGCTCCAAAAAATATTCCGATAAGGGCAGCAATTCCCATCGAAATAATTCCAACTAAGAGTGCTATTCTTGTTCCATGAATCATACCCGAAAAAATATCATGCCCCAGATTATCAGTACCCAGCCAATGTTTCCATTTTGTTGAGGTAACTTGTTGTTCATCAAAAGGTCCTTTTAAGGTATTCATAAAATCTATGTTCTTTGGGAGGTAAGGTGTTAACGGCCATATTTCCCACTCATAATCCAGATCCTTCCAAGATACATTTACAAATTCTTTAGGCCAGTCTGAAATACCTAAATCTACCGCATATTCTTTTAATACAGGGAAATAAACTTTTCCTTTGTATTTGGCAATAATAGGTTTTTCATTAGCCAGAAAATCGGCAAAAATGGCTATCAGAATAAATACATAAACGATTCGTAATGACCAAACAGCAATTTTATTTTTTTTGAATTGTTTTTTAACGATTGACCAATAGCTTTCCTTTTCTTTACTTGTAAACTCTTCTCTTTGCTCTGAAAGTTGGAGAACTTTTTCATCTTTCAGTTTAGATTTAAATAATATTGATCTTAAAAATCTCATCAATTATTTTTATTTGAAAATGAAATTCGCGGATCAACATAAGCATATAGTATGTCGGCAACCAGATTCCCAACAAGAGTTAATATAGCCGTAAACATTAATACGGTAAATACAATAGGATAATCTCTGGCAAAGATGGCATTTAATGACAATTGCCCCATTCCCGGGATGGAAAAGATAATTTCTATAATAAAAGAACCTGAAATTGCTAATGGAAAAATGTTGGCAAACATGGTAATGATGGGTATTAACGAGTTTCTGAAAGCATGTTTCCAGACCACTACTTTTTTTCTAAGTCCTTTTGCTTTTGCTGTTCTTATGTAATCCATTTCTAATATATTCAGCATTCCACCTCTCATTTGTCGTGATATAAATGCAAAAGACGCATAGGTTAAGCAAAACAAAGGTAGGATGAGGTGGTAGGCAGTTTCAAAAAACCGATCCCAATAGGGAGCATTCTCCGAAAGACCTCCCAAGCCAAATGTTGGGAACCATCCTAATCCCCCATGTCCTAAAAACTGGATTAACATGGTGGCTACCCAAAAGTTAGGGAGTGAATACAACAAAAATAATACGGTTGTAATGAGTTTTTCAGAGAAAGTACCTTTATCTACAGCCGATTTCACACCCAATGGAATAGCTATGATGTAAGCAATAATTATAGAGAGAATGCTCAATAACATAGACCATTTTAATGCATCAAATATTTTAGAACTAACCGGCCTTTTATCCTGGAATGAAATACCAAAATCTCCCCTTATAAAATCCGATATCCATCGGTGGTATTGGTTGTTTAGCCCGTACCAATAAATTATAGGAATATAGCGATTGATAATTTTTTTATCATTTAGCATATGATCGTATGCATTTATGAGTTTATAAAAATCATCAGAGCAATACTTTTTTATTGCAGCATTATGAAACACATCAAATTCTATATTCTCAATGGTAGTGTTCATTTTTTCCTCCTTATAATTAATATAAAGTACATTAACAGCATCTTTTAATTTTCGGAGCTCTTTAGAAGTATTTTCATTAATCTCTATATCAAACAGTTTGTTCTCAAATTTTTGTAAGGAATGATAATAAGCCGATACATTTGTCCATTGTCCATATTCGTAAGAAAGTCGTTGTAAGGTTTCGCGATGCGATTTTTTTGGAATTCTATGAAGCGTATCCGGATAAGTTTTATTAGTTAATGAGAAATAGAACAGGGGAAGATCAAAACCTAACTCATGTCGCTTGGTAATGTAGGCTTTTTCATTGGCGAGTTTCTCTCCCAATCTGCCTTCACCACCAACGTTTTGGTTGAGCATGGTTTCTACAGGGTCTCCAGGAGCATTTATACTGATGACAAAGGTTAATAAGGAAATGGCAATTAATGTAGGTATAAATATTAATAGTCTTTTTAATATGTATATAAACATCTTTTATTAGGGAATATTAATTTGTTGCCATGACTTGGTTAATGGTAAAGCCACTTATACGGTAACCAGGTCTCATTGGAGAGGTTTCTGCATTAGTAAATCGTTTATGAATAGCAATCCTTTCAGTAGGATTATACAAAAAGATGTAAGCACATTCATCATGAACAATCTGTTGAAACTTTTTATTCATTACTGCTCTTTTATCTTCATCAATTTCTACTCTCATAGAATCAATTAAAGCATCGGTTTCATCATTTCCAAAACCCACATAATTTGAACCACCATTATAGGATGAAGTATGATATACCTGCTTGTGATCCATTGGAATAGGACTGTTTATCCAACCACCGTAATACATGTCAAAATTGTGTTGTTTGGTATTTTCCAAGAAAATAGACCAATCCTGAGCCAGAACATTTACAGTAATCCCCACCTTTCTGGCTTCTTCCTGAAATAACAGACCAACCGCTTTTCTGTTATCATTCCCCTGATTGTACAAAAATGTCATTTCAAACTTTATTTTTTCTCCATCAATAGTATTATCTAATATTCCATCTCCATCATGGTCTTCCCAGCCTGCTTCTTTTAATAATGTTTTGGCTTTTTCAGGGTTATAGTCAAAAGGTTTAATTTTGTCATTAAATTGTTTCTTTTTGGATGGATGAATAGGACCAACTGCTCTGGTACCAAATCCTAAAGCTACAACTTTAATAATTTTATCTACATCAACTAAATGGGCTAGTGCCTGTCGAGTCCTTTTGTCTTTAAACATGGGTTTTCTAATGTTGATTCCTAAATAAGTGTATGCCATTTGAGGTGGTGTGTGCGTATTAAAATTATCGGTAAATTTTTTAGTATTAAGTAATTCCTTAAAATCCTGAGCTTTTATCCCTCTCATTACATCAATTTCACCGCCTTTTAATGCTTCTTTTGCGGTAGTTTGGTCATTAATAGTTTGATAAACAATTTTTGATGGATGAACGTCAAAGTGCATTCCGAGATCTTTTAACTGATCTCCCCACCAGTTTTCTTTTCTTTTTAAAACAATTTTTTGTCCGGTTTGCCATTCGTCCAGTAAGTACGGACCACAACCTTGAATCCATGCTGCATCTCTCTGGTATTTCTCTGAATTAAAATCATTGGCGAATTCAATTATTTTTTCATTCTCTATCAAATTATCAGCATTTGAAGCTAATTCTTTTACCGAAAAATTGTCCATTAGTCCTTTTGGATCGTAAATCTTTTTAGGTAACAAGGTAATATCTCCGGCATAAAGTTCGGCAAGAACATAAACATCTTTACATATAAAAGTAACTTTCAATGGGTTTTCATCATAAAATTGTAATTCTTTAACAAATTCGTAATAGGGTTTCATGTTTAAGTTATCAACCTTTGGGTTTAAAATCACTTTTAATGAAAAGGCAACATCCTTAGCTGTAATAGGTGTACCATCATCCCATTTTGCTTCAGGTCTTATTTTAAAAGTTATTTTCATCCCTCCGTCAGCGGTCTTTTCAATTTCAGGTCTGTTTTGTGCAACAACAGGTTCTAATTCGAGTGTTTTAAAATTAATGGATAGTAAGTTGTAAAAGATATTTGTTTCAATGTAAGTTGCACCTGCATCAGTTGAATTAATTGGATTTAACGAACTTGCATCAGCCATTTCATGTGCAATTACAACATCACTCATGTTAGTAAATTCTGGATTTTTCGAATTCTTCTCTTGCGAGTCACTTCCGCAGGAGGTTAAACCAAGATAAAGGGCTAAAACAGAAAATAGGCAAATTGTTAGGTAATTAAATTTCATTATCTATTTCAATAAATTGATGAAGACAAATATAATATTCTTATTCTATAGAGTGAAGAATTTTTATAATACAAATGAAAAGAAAGAAGATATATTAAATAAAGAGTAGGAATATTATTGTTGGAAAAAATAAGATGTTTTATTTTCACATTTAAAATTGATTGTTACTTTTGCTTTCCTTTTATTTAGGAGAGGTGCCTGAGTGGCCGAAAGGACTTGTTTGCTAAACA
>CAYRAD010000085.1:0-8299 GCA_964422135.1 uncultured Vicingus sp. | reverse complement strand
GTGAAGGCTGTTTGAAATAAGCCCTGCAAACGGTTCCGCACAGTTAAAAAAGAAAGTACTCCGATTTCTACAACAACCTCATATTAAAAATAAGTACCATAGGATTAATAAGGACAGTAAAAATTTTGGACGTATTTTTGTTCACTTTAAATTCTGAAAATGTTTACTTCTGGACAGAAAATATTTGCCTTAGTTTTTATTATCTCTTTTTTGGTGTTAATTGGATTTCAATACTACAAAGATCGTAATAGGGATAAAGATCTATTTAAAGGAACATATATTGTGTTAATTGCAGTTGTGGCCATCATGGTAGCTTACGTCTTACTCAATAAAGTTTTGCATTAAATTTTATTTTTTAGCTTCCTCATATAACTTCAACCCTTCATCGAGCCAGGCTTTAAAATCATCTCTATTGCCATGATGTTGGTAATCCGCAGAACCGTTCGCTAAATCTTCTCCATTGGGACCTAACATAATATAAAAGGGCTGAGTATTAGTAAGGTATTTAGATGTTTGTAAATAGCTCCACTTATTACCTACTGTTTTTAATACTCTTGTTTTACCGGGAGCGTATTCAACTTCTTTTTGTTCTTCTTTAGGAAGCTCTTCTTTCTCATCCACGTGCAAGGATATTATAACAATATCATTTTTCATAATATCTATTACTCCTGGCTCGCCCCATACATTTTCTTCCATTTTACGACAGTTAACACAAGCCCAACCGGTAAAATCCAAAAATGCCGGTTTATCCACCTTTTTAGCATAAGCTAATCCTTCATCTAAATCATGGAAAATATAAATTCCCT
Source organism: uncultured Vicingus sp. (assembly GCA_964422135.1). Classification (GTDB taxonomy): domain Bacteria; phylum Bacteroidota; class Bacteroidia; order Flavobacteriales_E; family Vicingaceae. The sequence continues at coordinate 7,493 of CAYRAD010000085.1, read as the reverse complement.
GTGGTCCTAAAACAGTTCCTTCTGGTCCCTGAGATTCAGTACTAATCGTTGTTATTGCTCCACCAAAACCTGTTGGTGACTCACTATACGACATTGGAGGAGGAAAACCACTAATCAGTTTTAAAGGAGCTCCCCATAAACCAGGGATTAAGTAGATTACAAAAATTACGTTTGTTATAGCTAACAATACCCTTCCTACCGATAAATTCTCAGTTGGTCCATCATGTGGCAAACGAATAAATCCAAGCAGATAGATAGCTAACACACCAAAAACTCCAATCCAAATAGCAAGGAACATTTCTCTTTCTAAAAAATGCCCTTGCATCACTAAATCTGCATTGGAAAGAAATTTAAAAGCTAAAGCCAATTCTAAAAATCCTAAAAATACTTTTACTGTAGTTAGCCACCCTCCAGATTTTGGTAGGGAATTCATCCACCCCGGGAAAGCTGCAAATAAAGCAAAAGGCAATGCTAAGGCTGTTGCAAAACTTAACATTCCTAAAACAGGAGCAATTCCACCTACTGTTGCTGATGCTACTAATATTCCTCCAACTATTGGTCCTGTGCATGAAAAAGAGACCAATACTAACACCAACGCCATAAAAAATATTCCTACTAAACCGCCCCTATCAGAGGCTTTATCAGCTTTATTAACCCAAGAATTTGGCAAAGTAAGTTCAAAAGCACCCATAAAGGAAATAGCAAAAACAACTAAAAGAATAAAGAAAAAGATATTCATTCCAACACCAGTAGCGATTTCATTTATCACATCAGGCGGGACAAACATGGTAACAATAGAACCTAATAAAACATAAATTATAATAATTGAAACTCCATAAAATATGGCATTTCTTATTCCTTGAGATTTATTTTTACTCTGCTTTGTAAAAAAACTAACAGTCATTGGTATCATTGGAAAAACACATGGTGTTAGTAATGCTGCTAACCCACTACCAAATGCTAAAAGCAAAAATGCCCATATAGATTTATCTTCAGATTCTTCTTTTTTATTTCCTGTATTTGTTTCTTTTATTACTGATACCGTAATCTGACTGGTATCCTTTTCCGGTAAACTAGCTTCAGTCATCACTGCTGCAGTAGTATCAATTACCTCATTTTTATCTTTGCTAATTTCTTCACCACAGCCTTTTACTTTCAATGAAAAATCAGCATCAAAAGGAGGTAAACAATGTGTTTCATCACAAGTTTGAAAAGAAAATCTTCCTTTTAATGTAAAATCTTTTTGACTTAAAATTTCTATTTTTCGTTTCAGGGTAAACGATTTTGAATGCTGATAGATGTCCTCATCAGCAGCTTCATCATGGTAAAAATCCGGTTTGGGCTCTATAACTTTCCCTTTTACTTTATAGTTTGGTGATTTATCAGGTTCTATTTCGGTAGGCAATAAAAAAGTACCTTCTGGTAAATTTGCTGCATATACATGCCAATGCTCCACACAAGTTATTTTTGCCACAATGGTAGCATTACAACCATCTTGTTCCAAACTAAACGTCCAACTTACTTTATCTTCGGGAAACTCTGCTTGTGCATTTACATTACTTATTATGGCAATCAAAGCAAATAATAAGAATAACACTCCTCTTTTAACTCCTTTCATCAAATTTGTTTTTATAGTAATTAGGATTCCAAAAATAGTTATTTTATTTAAAGTTTTTAAATCATCTTTAATGCATAATTGCAATCTTAAAGCTTTAATTCTTCATTAATTTTTAAGTTAAATTTTTTTCTAAACCAAAAAGTACCCCAATAGAAAAATGGTGTATCACATAAGGCCACCAATACTTTAAACAAATATCCGTTAAGTAGTAAAGCACCAAAAAGCTCCCATTTTATTGCACCAAATGCACATAGCAAAAGTAAAACAGTTATTGTATCAATAAATTGTGAAAACATAGTAGAAAAATTATTTCTTATCCATAAATGTTTGCCCTTGGTAACATCCTTCCAAAAATGAAAAACCCTTATATCGATAAATTGTGCCAGCAAATATGCAATCATAGATGCAGCAACCGCAACACCTGTCAAACCAAATACTTTGCTAAATTCCTTATTAGAAACAGGTGACCATGGTGTAGCAACAGCAATATCAGAAATGGCAACTACTCCCATAACAACAACTGCAGCAATTAAACCTATGATAACCACCTGATTAGCTTTCTTCCGCCCATAGATTTCCGAAATTAAATCGGTAATTAAAAATGTTAAAGGGTAAGGAATTAATCCCACTGAAATTTCAAAATTGAATAAACCAAAAGGATTCCATGATATAAATTTTTGAAAGATAAGATTACAGGAAACCAGTAATGCAATAAATAACCCCGCTAACAATAAATAATAAAATTGAGCTTGCTGCTTTGATGTGTTCATTTTACTAAGTAACTCAAAATTATTAGAAATAAAAAACCGAAACTTTAACATTAAGTTTCGGTTGAGTTAATCATTGACTATCTTTTCCTGTTAGTTAGTGAAATTTTATTTCATGAATACATCGAATTGGAATGATAGTGGTCTTTTTAAGTAAAATATACTTTCCCGTAACTCCCCAAATGGTAGTTTCTACAACTTTTAACCCATTAACATCTTCAAAAACTATCTTAACCTTTCCTTTATGGGTATTTCCAAGTTTCATCGCTTTTTGTATCCGAGATTTGCGTTCTACCCGGTTTACTACTGAATCAATCACATCTCCTCTTGGAAATATTAATTCAGAAATTTCTTCTTTTGCAACAATCGTTGCAGGAGCCTTTGTAATTGTGTTCATAAGTTAGGAAAATTAAAAGATTTATTGTCTTTCGCCAAGATGTTTAACGCTGAGTTTCGTAAAAAGTTGCAGAAATTTATTATTTATATCAAATCTTAATACAAATAATATATTATCCAAGCTAGTAAGAATATTCTTTTTCTACCCTGCATATTCTTACTTTATAAGAAATTGTAATTCTCAATATTTTTATTTTGCTGAGAAGTATATATTACTTCATAATAAGGTGGTTCTGGTGCATTGACAAATTCCATTTATGCTATGGCCTTAATCATATCTTGCTGTGTAATTATATGATATTTATCATTATCATAATTTACCAAAACAGCTTTTGCTCCTTGTTGAAATTGTTTAGAAACTTCCCCAATTGGAGTATCTCCATTTACTATTGGGAAAGGGTTGCTCATTATTTTTTTAACAGGAAATTCTTTTAAAGTAGGATCTTCACACAGTTTGGAAAAAACTTGATTATCAGTTAAAGAACCTACAAAACCATCATTTCCAAGTACTGGAATTTGAGAAATTTCATATTGGTTCATTAAAATAATTGCTTGAGAAAGAGGATCGTCTGGGGTTACTGTTACCAAATGTTTACCTGCATGGTCTTTAATGAGTTCTAAAGCATTTGTTTTTGTTTCTTCTAAAAAACCTCTATCACGCATCCAGTCATCGTTAAACATTTTACCTAGATAGCGAGTTCCATGGTCATGAAAAATTACAACTACAACATCTCCCTCTTTAAACATATCTTTCATCTGAACGATTCCTGCCATAGCACTACCAGCACTATTTCCCACAAATATTGCTTCTTCACGAGCTATTTTACGAGTCATTATTGCAGCATCTTTATCCGTTACTTTTTCAAAATGATCAATTAAATTAAAGTCAACATTTTGGGGTAAAAAATCTTCACCAATACCCTCAGTGATATATGGATAAATGTCGTTTTCATCAAAGCCCCCTGTTTCCTTGTATTTTTTAAAAACAGAACCATAAGTATCAATACCTAATATTTTAATGTTTGGATTTTTTTCTTTTAAAAATTTTGCTGTTCCACTAATTGTTCCTCCAGTACCAACTCCAACTACCAAATGAGTAATTTTTCCATCTGTTTGTTCCCAAATTTCTGGACCAGTAGATTCGTAATGTGCAACTGCATTACTTGGATTATCATATTGGTTGGGTTTCCATGAGTTTGGAGTTTCTTCAACCAATCTGCTCGAAACAGAATAATAAGAAGCTGGATCTTCGGGAGCAACATTGGTAGGACAAACAAATACCTCAGCGCCAAAAGCTCTTAAGGCATCAAACTTTTCTTTCGATTGTTTATCGGTAGAAGTAAATATACATTTATAACCTTTAATTACTGCAGCAATTGCCAATCCCATTCCTGTATTTCCACTAGTTCCTTCAATAATAGTGCCTCCTGGTTTTAATCTCCCATCATTTTCCGCATCCTCAATCATTTTTAAAGCCATACGATCCTTAATACTATTCCCCGGATTGGTAGTCTCCACTTTTGCTAATACCAATGCCGGAATGTCTTTAGTGATGCTATTTATTTTAACTAAAGGTGTGTCGCCAATAGTTTCAAGAATATTATTGTAATATTTCATTGTTTAAATTTCTCTTTAAAGTTTATGTGTTTCGAAGTTTAATGGATTTAGGAAGCTTGTTTTATCACCTCCTAACCTTATAAACTGTTAAAATTTTTTTGCAAATGTAATAATTACGAATTAAAACTAGTCGTAACGAATAGCTTTAATAGGAGAAATCTTAGTGATTACATAAGAAGGTATCAACAACATAAAAACACATACCAAAAGTGTCCCAATGTTAAGTAAAAATATATTAAAGAAGTTAAGCTCAATAGGTACTACAGAAATATAATAAGATTCTTCCGGTAGTGTCATAAGCCCAAATTGTTGTTGGATAATACAAAGTGCAATTCCAATAATATTACCCCAAATCAATCCTTTGATGATAAGATAAACAGCATTGTATAAAAATATTTTACGTACATTCCAATTAGGCATTCCTAGTGCTTTTAATATCCCAATCATGTTGGTACGTTCCAGAATAATAATTAATAATGCAGAAGTAATATTGATTACTGCTACAATTATCATCAATATGATAATCACATTCACATTGTAGTCCTGTAAACTCAGCCAATTAAAAATATCAGGATTTTGATCTATAATTGTTATCGAATTAAGTTCATAGCCAATATTATCATAAACAAATTCCCCCAACCTATCCAGGTCTTTGTATCTATCAATTAATACTTCAAACCCTCCTACCTGATTAGAACTCCAACCATTTCTCTTCTGAATATGTGCTATATTAGCTATAACATACAAATCGTCAAACTGTGCTAAACCTGTTTGGTAAATTCCTTTAACTATAAAATCTTTGGGCCTTAATTGCCCGTTTTGCTGAATAAAATAAAGGAACATTTTATCGCCAATTTTTAATTTCATTTTATCAGCGATGTGTTTTGATAGTAAAATATTATTATCAGAAACAGAATCATCAACGACAAAAGAGCTTCCTTCAATTATCTTTTCATTAAAAAAAGTCCAGTCAAAATCGCTGCCGATTCCTTTAACAACAACGCCATAGATTTCTTCGTTGGTTTTGATGATACCTGCTTTGGTGGCAAAAACCTGAATGTGTTTGATTCCTTCAACTGTGTCCAATTCAGGATAAAAATCTTGGTTTTTATTAATAGGACTTGCTTCGTAAGTGTTTTGAGAATCGTAATTGGTTATTTGAATATGGCTTCCAAAACCAATCACTTTGTTTCTTATTTCTCGCTGAAAACCTGAGACAATACTCAAGGCAACAATCATTACTATTAATCCTAAAGCAATAGCTATAATTGATATCCTAATAATAGGTTTGGTAAATTTCTTGGAACGGCTATCCCCTTTAATAATATTTTTTGATATAAAATATTCGAGATTCAATTTTATAAACTTTCTTTTGGTTGTTGCCAAACAAAAGTAGTAATTTGTATTTCATGAACTTAAAGCATTTAACAAATATTATTTTTCTGTGTTTTTTGTTCATAGCTTGTTCGGCTCAGGACGAATCTAATGACACCATAACAGCCACAAAAAAAGTAATCCTTATACAATCGCATAATGAACAACAGAGGGTTGAAGTTGGAGCAGAAAGAACTTCTTTATATATAAATGAACTTATAGGTAAAAAAGTAGGAATTGTGGCAAATCATACCTCCATGATTAAAAACACCAATTTAGTTGATTCGTTATTGAGTTTAAATATTAATGTGCTACGAGTTTTTAGTCCAGAACATGGATTTAGAGGTACAGCAGATGCCGGAGAAAAAATAAAGTCGAATATTGATAAAAAAACCGGATTACCCATTATTTCATTATATGGGAAAAATAAAAAACCTATGCCGGAACAAGTTAAAGATTTGGATGTTTTGATTTTTGACATACAGGATGTAGGAGCACGATTTTACACCTACATTTCTACCATGCATTATGTTATGGAAGCTTGTGCTGAAAACCATAAAAAATTAATAATTCTTGACCGACCAAACCCAAATGGGCATTATGTTGACGGCCCCATACTGGAAGAGAAATTTAAATCATTTGTAGGAATGCACCCTGTCCCTATTGTACATGGAATGACAATTGGAGAATACGCTCAAATGATTAATGGAGAAGGTTGGCTAACGAATCATGTTAAATGTGACTTATTAATTATTAAAGTAAAAAATTACAATCATAAAACATTTTATGAACTACCTATTAAACCCTCACCTAATTTACCGAATATGTCCTCTATTTATTTATATCCTTCTTTGTGCTTGTTCGAAGGTACTCCAATTAGTATAGGAAGAGGAACTGATTTACCTTTCCAAGTTGTTGGTCATCCACAACTAAAATCGGATAGGTATTCGTTTACTCCAAAAAGCATGCTAGGTGCGAAAACTCCCAAATTAGAAGGTAAAAAATGTAATGGTTATAATTTATCGTTTTTTGGAACAGAGTATATGAAAGGGAAAGGTAGTATCAATCTTTTCTGGCTCATTGATATTTACAAAAAGTTCCCAGAAAAAAAAGGATTCTTCAATGAAATGTTTAATCTTTTGGCTGGAACAGATCAACTTCAAAATCAAATCAAAACAGGTAAAACCGAAGAAGAAATAATTGCTTCGTGGAAAGAAGGAATTACCAAATTTAAAAAGATTAGAAAAAAGTATTTATTGTATAAAGATTTTGAATAACTAGCTTATTGAAAAACCAACTTAGAATTTTTGAGAGCTAAAATAGCTTCTTCAATTCCTTTAATGGTTAAAGGAAACATTTTATTTTCCATGATGCTTCTTATCATTTCAATAGACTGCACATAATTCCATTCATTTTGTCGAACAGGATTTAACCAAACTACATCCTTAAATTGCTTTTTCAATCGTTCTAGCCATACTTTACCAGCCTCATCATTGTAATGCTCCACTGCTCCTTGTTTAAACATAATCTCGTAAGGAGACATAGAAGCATCTCCAACAATAATAACTTTGTAATCTGAGTTAAATGTATTTAAGATGTCGTATGTATTCACTCGCTCTTCCCATCTACGAATGTTATTTTTCCATAAATATTCATACAAGCAATTATGAAAATAAAAGAATTCTAAATGTTTAAACTCGAATTTAGCGGCAGAGAATAAT
>CAYRAD010000084.1:0-8458 GCA_964422135.1 uncultured Vicingus sp. | reverse complement strand
GCAATGGCAAGGATAAGGTTCTTTTTCCATACGGCATATATCTTTGTATTTATTTTTTTCTACTTTATATGGAAAAATAGAAAAGAGGCAAGTAGTTTAAAAAAGATATTTCTACATGGAGCTATTATTTTATGTTGTTCAGTTTTATTATTACTTCCTTACCTGAATTCTTTTTTAGAGTTTGCTCCTTATTTTAATAGAATAACAAAATTACCTTACGATAAATTTTTGTTATCCAATCCTTTTACTACGATAGAATATATTTCTTTTGTTTTTCCTTATACAGTAATTTCGAATACCCATATATTTGATCTTACAGATTTATCATTAAGAAATGGTTACTTCACAGTTCTTGGATTTCTTTTTTTAACCATAGCTATTTTTACAGTTAAAAATAAATATTCATTACCCTTAATAATATCATTAGTAGTTTCTCTTATTTTAGCGGAAGGTAGTAATACATTTATTTATGATATTGCATATAAACTACCTGGTTTTGGAATTTTTAGACATCCATCTTTTTTTAGAACTTACAGCATATTTTGCTCATTATTGCTAGCTGGATTTGCTTTGAACAAAGTGTTAATTAATAATAAGTTCGCTAAAAATGAAATTAGGATATTAACATTATTTTCTGGAATAGTTGTGTGTATAACTATATTTTCATTTTTCAAAACTTCTTTTTCTGAGGTGCTGGAAAACATCAATAATGTAATTCATAATCAAGAGATTTCTTCAAGTTCATTGTACACGCATTTGTTTATTAATGCTTCCCTTATTATAGCTCTTATTGCATTTGCTTTTTTAATGAATAAAGTATTTAAAATTTCATTATTTATAACTTTGGCAATATTTACCTTTTTGGATTTAGGAATTCAAACACGTTTAACAGCTCCAACAACTATCTATTACAATTTTACATATAAGAGTGTTGCTCAATATTTTGATGAATTACCGTATAATATTAATCAAAACGACAATCAAAAACCATTAAAATATCTTGATGAGACACAAGGATTAAAAACTGTAAATGGTATTTGGCAAAACCTCTCAACATTTAATAAAACCTTAAGTTGTACTGGCGTTAATCCTATGCGGTTTAAAAGTTTTGATGAAGGAAAAGAAAATGGTGCATTTGAAAAAAATATTGAAAATGAATTGTTGTATTTCCCAACAAAAGAATTCCATAAAGGAGATACCTTACAAAGAGGTTTGATATGGAAGGCAAATACTCTTATAGATATTATTCCTGGAGGTTCAACGGTTGATTCTGTCTATATTGGTTATAATAAATTTACCGCCTGGATAAATAATTTTGCTGAAAAGAAACAATGGTTAATTTTAAATCAAAACTATCATCATCTCTGGCATGCCTATTACAATAACAAACCGTTGGTCGTTCAAAAAGTAAATGATATGTTAATGGGAGTGGAAATTCCCTCAAAAACTAAAGGAACAATTCAATTTGTCTTTGAATCTCCTCGAACTAAATATGCACTGATTATTAGTATAATTTCTTACTTATGTTTGAGTATTTATTTTTTTATAGGAATAATTAAACGAAAAAATTAATCATTCAAAATAGCTGCAATTCCAGGAAGCTCTTTTCCTTCTAAATACTCTAACATTGCTCCACCACCTGTACTTACATGGCTCACCTGATTGGCTAAATTAAATTTATTTACTGCGGCAACCGAATCACCACCACCTACTAAAGAGAATGCACCTTTTTTAGTGGCTTCAACAATAGCATTAGCAATTGCTAATGTGCCTTTTTCAAAATTACTCATTTCAAAAACACCCATTGGGCCATTCCAAAGTATGGTTTTAGAATTCACAATGCAATCGCAATATTCTTTTATTGCTTTTTCTCCAATATCCATTCCCATCCAGCCATCATTAATGGAGTTGGTAGCACAAACTTCTATTTTTGCATCATTGCTAAATTCATTTGCCACAATAGAATCTTGCGGAAGAAAAACTTTTACATTTTTGTTTTCAGCAGTTTTTAATATTTCAAGTGCTGTATCAATAAAATCATCTTCAACCAAAGAACTTCCAATTTTCCCGCCCTGTGCTTTTATAAAAGTATAAGCCATACCTCCACCAATAATTAGGTTATCTACTTTATTTAGTAAATTTTCTATGATAATTATTTTACTCGAAACCTTTGCTCCTCCAAGAATGGCGGTAACAGGTTTTACACTTTCTTGAAGTACCTTTGATACACTTTTAATTTCTTTCTCAATTAAATAACCAAACATTTTATCAGTGGGAAAAAATTGAGCAACTATAGTTGTTGAAGCATGTGCCCTGTGTGCTGTTCCGAAAGCATCGTTTACATAAACATCTCCATATTTTGATAATTTTTCTGCAAATTCCAAGTCTCCTTTAGTTTCTCCTTTGTAAAATCGAAGATTTTCCAACAGCAATATTTCGCCCGGTTTTAATTCTGCCACTTTTTTTGTTGGTTCATCACCCATACAATCTGAAGCAAATTGTACAGGTTGACCTGTTAATTCTGCAACTTTACTAACAATATGCTTTAGAGAGAATTTTTCTTCGGGGCCATTTTTTGGTCTTCCTAAATGCGACATTAAAATTACAGCTCCACCACCACTGATTATTTTTTTTATGGTTGGAACTGCAGCCGAAATTCTTGTGCTGTCTGTTACTTCAAATTCGCTGTTAAGAGGCACATTAAAATCAACTCTAATCAGCACCTTTTTACCTGAGAAATTATAATTATCGATGGAATTCATAATGAAAAAATTTTAGACCGTAAAAGTAAAATTTATTGCGAAAAAAAGTAAGTCAAAAGCAATAATAATTACCTTTGAAAACCATGCAATTTAAAGATGTTATAGGACATAAAAGTGTTAAAGAAAGGTTAATCAAAACGGTTAATGAAGGAAGAATCAGTCATGCACAATTATTTTTGGGAAAAGAAGGTTCTGGAAATTTACCTCTGGCAATAGCTTATGCTCAATATATCTCATGTCAACATAAATTAAATGACGATTCGTGTGGAGAATGTCCTTCCTGTATCAAGTTTCAAAAACTCATCCATCCCGATTTACACTTTGTCTTTCCTGTTGCTACAAGTAACGATGTAAAAAAAGACCCAATAAGTGCCAATTATTTAATTCAATGGAGAGAAGCTCTTCTGCAAGATTCTTACTTGTCGATTGCAAACTGGCAACAAAAAATTGGAACTGGCAACAAACAATTGTTAATTTCAAAAAACGAAAGCGAGTCGATATTAAGAGTTTTAAGTTTAAAGACTTACGAATCGGAATACAAAATAATGATTATTTGGTATCCAGAAAAGTTCAACACCCACTCTGGAAATAGATTACTAAAAATTATTGAAGAGCCGCCTAATAAAACATTGTTTATTTTGGTTGCTCACGATGTTTCTCAAATTATATCAACCATACTTTCACGTACTCAATTAGTAAAAATAGGCAGAGTAAATGAAAATGTATTAAAACAAGATTTGATTAATAGGTTTGCAATTGAAGAGACTTTCGCACAAAATATTGCAAAATTGTCTGACGGAAATATTATCCAATCTAAAAAAATAATTGAGCAATCAGAACAAGAAGAGTTGTTTTATACTTTATTTACCAGTTGGATGAGGGCTGCTTTTAAAGCGGATGTTGCTACGTTAATTAAATGGACAGATGAAATTGCCAAACCCTCTTTTGGAAGAGAAAAACAAAGGCAATTCTTAGATTACAGCTTACATATTTTCAGAGAAAGCTTAATAACAAATTATGGCAGCTCTGATTTAGGAAGAATTGCCCATAAAGAAAAAGGATTTGTTGCCAATTTCGCTCCTTATATTCATGGAGCAAATTGTATAGAAATCATCAATTTATTTAACGATGCTTCCAATCACATTGAACGAAATGCAAATCCAAAAATATTATTTATGGATGTTTCTTTAAAGTTAACCAAATTACTTAGAGTAAAAGCTCCGAGCGAGAATCAATAAAAGAAATATTCTTTTCTGTCGATTTAAACAAAAGAGATTAAAAATTTCTTTTAAAATTCATTAATCAACATTTAATTTTTAGTGCTTAGAATAGTATATTTGTTAGCTTAAGAAACAATAAGTTAAACAATTCGAGGTTTCTTTCTCAGAAACCGACAATATATATAGAATTAAATGGGATGTAGTGGATGTAACTCTGCAAGAGGATGTAGTACATTATCACCGGGTTGTAACAGTAAAACCGGAAGTTGTAACAAATTACATGTTTTTGATTGGTTAAGTGACATTGAATTGCCACATGGTCAACAACAATTTGATTGTGTCGAAATCAGATTTAAAAACAGCCGAAAAGAATATTACAGAAACACCGATGGTTTAACCCTTAATATCGGTGATGTGGTTGCTGTTGAATCTTCTCCGGGGCATGATATTGGAACGGTTTCTCTTACGGGCGAACTGGTTAAAAAACAAATGCGGACACACAAAATATCTTTTGATTCGGATGAAATAAAAAAGATTTATCGTTTGGCAAAAAAAACCGATATTAATAAATGGATTGAAGCTCAATCGCTAGAGTTTAATACCATGCACAAAGCACGGACGATTGCTATTGAATTAGGCCTCAAAATGAAAATCAGTGATGTTGAATATCAGGGAGATAAAAGCAAAGCCATTTTTTACTATACCGCAGAAGGACGAGTCGATTTTCGGGAATTAATTAAACGACTGGCCGGAGAGTTTAAAACACGAGTTGAGATGAAGCAAATTGGTGTGCGTCAGGAAGCCAGCCGATTGGGAGGAATAGGTTCTTGTGGAAGAGAATTGTGTTGCTCTTCATGGTTAACAGATTTTAGATCGGTTGCTACTTCGGCAGCCCGATACCAGCAATTATCATTGAACCCGCAAAAACTGGCCGGGCAATGTGGTAAATTAAAGTGTTGTTTAAATTATGAGTTGGGAACCTATGTTGATGCACTAAAAGATTTTCCTGATACTAATATTAAACTGAAAACCAAAAAAGGGGAAGCTTTTTATCGAAAAATGGACATCTTTAAAAATTTACTGTGGTATTCTTATCATGACGATCCTGTAAAATTTATTGAGCTTAAATTAAACAGAGTGAACGAGATTATTGAGATGAACAAAAAAGATGAATTACCTAATGACCTGATAGATTTTGTAGAGTTTAAAGAAGTAATAAAAGAACCGGATTACGCTAATGTGGTTGGTCAGGACAGCTTAACACGTTTTGATAATAAAGGTTCAGGAAGAAAAAAGAAAAAGAAGAAACATCATAAAAATTCCAATAGAAACCGTAATAAGAAACCTAACAACAAACAATGATTAACATAAATAAAATAGGAGCTGTTTTGTTTTTATTGATTACATTGTTATCGTGCGATTCCAATAAAGTGTACGAGGAATACAAAGAAATTGAAAATGCCGATTGGAAAAACGATCAAAAAATAAATTTTGAAATTGAAGCTAAAGATACTAGTACAACTAATAATTTATACATTAACGTTAGAAATACAGGAGGTTATAAATACAGTAATATTTATCTTTTTGTTACCATGGAAGGTCCAAATGGCAACTTGTTAAAGGACACAGTAAATTGTATATTAGCTGACAATAGAGGGAAATGGTTAGGAAAAGGAGTAGGGGATTTATGGGATTTAAAGGTTCCCTATTTTGGAGATTTTAAATTTGCTCAAAAGGGAAAATACATCGTTACTTTTGAACAAGCAATGAGGGTAGAAGATGGACTGAAAGGGATTACTGATGTAGGCTTAAGAGTAGAAAAAACCAAATTTCAATAAGACTTGGCAAGGCAGAAGCAAAATAAAAACAATAACAGAAAAAAAATCATCATTTTTTGGGCTATTGTATTTTTTCCTTTTTTGATGTTATTTATGATGATGTGGGGAGCCAAAACGGGAAACTTAGGGTTTGACCCATTACCCTCTCTGGAAGAATTAGAAAACCCAACAAGTAATTTGGCTTCTGAAATCATTACTTCAGATGGAAAATTATTAGGTAAGTACTTTAAGGAAAACAGAACTAATATTAAATATGAAGATTTGTCTCCTTATCTGGTTGATGCACTTATTGCAACTGAGGACGAACGATATAGAGATCATTCCGGAATCGACTTTAGGGGATTGGTTAGGGCTGTAATTCATTTTGGTAGTGCAGGTGGAGCAAGTACGATTACACAGCAATTGGCTAAAATGATGTTTAAGCACAAGGCTAAAAGTTTGATCGAAAGAATTAAACAAAAACTTCAGGAACAAATTATTGCTGTTGAATTGGAAAAACGTTATACCAAAAATGAAATCATCATTATGTATTATAATCAATTTGATTTCATTTATAATGCTGTTGGAATAAAATCTGCCTGTAATGTTTACTTCAATAAAGAGCCTAAAGATTTAAATATCGAAGAAGCAGCAGTGTTGGTTGGAATGGCAAAAAATCCTTCTTTATACAACCCAAAAAGATTTCCAGAAAATGCTATTAAAAGAAGAGAAGTTGTATTTGGTCAAATGAAAAGAAGTGGAATGATTACTCAGGAAGAATATGATTCTTTACGTATTTTACCTTTAAAACTAGATTACAAAGTTGTTGACCACAAAGAAGGTTTGGCTCCTTATTTCAGAGAAACATTAAGACTTAAACTACAAAAACTTTTAAAAAGCAAGGATAAAGACGGGAAATACATTTATGCCCAAAAAGATGGCACACCTTATAATATTTATAGTGATGGATTAAAAATTTATACAACTATAAACGCTAGAATGCAAGAACATGCTGAATGGGCGGTTCATGAATACATAGCAAAAAAACTACAAAACCAATTTGATAAGCATTTACATCGGGTAAGAACCAAAAGATACCCGTATGATGGAGGCCGCCATGGAATATCAGAAAAGCAGTATATTAAAATAATGGATGCCTCTATGAAGAAAACACCAAGATATAGAATTCTTGCAGGACAAGAATGTGAAAACTGTGGGAGAAGAGGTAAATCGATTAAAAAAGAAGGTGATTTTTATGTTTGTCAGGCAGAAGATTGTGGATATAAAAGATGGGCAACACGTAAAGATTCTATCCCCATCATTTTTAATACTAAAATAGAAATGCAAGTATTTTCTCATCGGGGAAATATAGACACTTTACTTACTCCAACCGACTCCATTAAATATTATAAAACTTTTCTACATGCAGGGTTAATGTCTGTCGATCCACATACCGGTTATATAAAGGCCTGGGTAGGAGGAGTTAATTATCAGCAATTTGCTTATGATCATGTAATGAGTACCAGACAGGTTGGTTCTACATTTAAACCTTTTGTATATGTTACTGCTATTCAGAATGGATATTCTCCTTGCTATGAAGTTCCCAATATGCAATATACTTTTCATAAAGGCGAATATGGACTTTTAAAAGACTGGACACCAAAAAATTCTGATGGTATATATAACGGTTGTCCCGTATCCCTAAAATATGCACTAGCTAACTCTATGAATACGATTACAGCATGGGTAATGAAACAATTTGGACCCGAAGAAGTTGTTAAACAAGCTCGGAATATGGGCATTACAAGCCCATTAGACCCAGTGCCATCTTTATGTTTGGGAGTTGCCGATATTAGTGTTTATGAAATGGTTGGAGCCAATGCTACTTTTGCTAATAAAGGGGTTTATATAGAGCCAACTATGTTTACCCGAATAGAAGATAAATATGGTAATGTAATTATTGATTCAAACCCTGTTACAAAAGAAGCCATGAGTGAAGAAACAGCTTATGTTATGCTAAATTTAATGAAAGGGGTTGTTGATGGAGCTTATAATAAATGTATGGGGGACAATAGGAAAGCAAGAGGGAAACATGCTATTTATTCTTCGGGTACAGGGATGAGATTAAGAGGTACTATTACTAAAGACCGACCTTATGTTGGACATCATTATCCTATTGCCGCTAAAACAGGTACAACCCAAAATAACTCGGATGGATGGTTTATGGGATTAACGCCTGATTTGGTTACCGGGGTTTGGGTTGGAGCAGACGAAAGAAGTATCCGTTTTGCTACAACAAATTTAGGACAGGGAGCAAATATGGCTTTACCTGTTTGGGGTTATTATATGCAAAAAGTAAAGGCTGATCCCAAATTAAAAATTTCAAATGGTGATTTTGAAAAACCAGACAATCCTCTTACTATTGAGTTAAATTGTAAAAAATATAATGAAATGAAAAATGATGGTAAC
This sequence comes from uncultured Vicingus sp., assembly GCA_964422135.1. GTDB lineage: Bacteria > Bacteroidota > Bacteroidia > Flavobacteriales_E > Vicingaceae. The sequence continues at coordinate 190 of CAYRAD010000084.1, read as the reverse complement.
GAATGGAAATAGTTTGTTATCTAAATAAAAAACTGATTAATTATGGCAATAAATAAAGTTGTCGCGAATGCAGAAGAAGCGACAAAAGGTATTAAAGATGGTATGACATTAATGTTGGGAGGTTTCGGTTTATGCGGAATTCCTGAAAACAGCATTTCGTCATTAGTTAAAATGAACGTTAAGGATATAA
>CAYRAD010000083.1:0-8504 GCA_964422135.1 uncultured Vicingus sp. | reverse complement strand
CGGGAAGATAATTATTGTAGTTGATGATGAGGATAGAGAAAATGAAGGAGATTTTATTACTGCTGCCAGAAATGTAACTCCTGATGTCATTAACTTTATGGCTACCTATGGACGTGGTTTAATTTGTGCTCCATTAGTGGAGGAAAGATGTGAAGAGTTAGGATTGGATTTAATGGTTGGACATAATACAGTTTTGCATGAAACACCATTTACAGTTTCGGTAGATTTAAAAGGAAATGGTTGTACTACAGGTATTTCTACCAGCGACAGGGCAAAAACCATTCAGGCATTAATAAATCCAGATACCAAATCTGAAGATTTAGGACGACCGGGACATATTTTTCCATTAAAAGCTAGAAAAGGCGGAGTACTCAGAAGAGCCGGACATACAGAAGCAGCAATAGATATTGCAAGATTAGCCAGTTTTGAAGCAGCAGGAGTTTTAGTTGAGATTCTTAATGAAGATGGAACTATGGCACGATTGCCTCAGTTGATGAAAATCGCGAAAAAATACCAACTAAAAATTATTTCCATTAAAGATTTGATTGAGTATCGCTTAAAACACGAAACACTGATTAAACGTGAAGTTACTGTTAAATTACCTACTGTTTTCGGTGATTTTAAGATGGTTGCATACAAGCAGACTACCAATGAAATGGATCATTTAGCCTTAGTGAAAGGAAGCTGGAAAGAAAATGAACCTATTCTTGTTCGTGTGCATTCGTCATGTATGACGGGTGATATTTTTGGTTCGTGCAGATGCGATTGCGGTCCGCAATTGCAAAAAGCAATGCAAATGATAGAAGAGGCTGGAAAAGGAGTTATCGTATACATGAATCAGGAAGGAAGAGGTATAGGTTTGTTAAATAAATTAAAAGCCTATAAATTACAGGAAGAAGGTAGAGATACCGTTGAAGCCAATATTGAATTAGGATTTCAGGCCGATCAACGCGATTATGGTGTTGGAGCTCAAATATTAAGAGATTTGGGAGTGACTAAAATCAGACTGATGAGTAACAATCCTAAAAAAAGAACCGGTTTAATTGGTTATGGATTGGAGATCGTTGAAAATGTTTCTATCGAAATAGACTCAAATAAACATAACGAGGCCTATTTAAAGACTAAAAGAGACAAAATGGGACATTCATTAAAAAAGATAATATAATTAATAATTTTTTGACAAATGGGAAGAGCATTTGAATTTAGAAAAGCAAGAAAATTTAAACGCTGGGGTAAAATGTCCAAAACATTTACCCGTTTAGGTAAAGATATTGTAATTGCGGTGAAGGAGGGTGGACCTGATCCGGGTTCCAACGCAAAGTTGAGGGCAGTTATTCAGAATGCCAAGGCAGCTAACATGCCAAAAGATAATGTTGAACGGGCGATAAAAAGAGCTACTGATAAAGATACCAGCAACTATAAAGAAGTAATTTTTGAAGGTTATGCTCCTCATGGAATTGCTGTACTGATAGAAACTGCAACAGACAACAATAACCGAACAGTAGCCAATATCAGAAGCTATTTTAACAAATGCGATGGAACATTGAGTACATCGGGTTCGGTGGTGTTTATGTTCGACCATACTTGTAATTTTAGGATTGCTAACGATGGTACTGATCCTGAAGAACTGGAACTGGAATTAATCGATTACGGTGCTGACGAGGTTTTTGTAGATGATGATGGCATTATTATTTATGCACACTTCGAGGATTTCGGTTCTATTCAAAAATACCTAGAAGATAATAATAAGGAAATTCTTTCATCGGGATTTGAGCGGATTGCTCAGCAAACCAAAAAGTTGACCTCCGAACAAGAAGAAGAAGTGAATAAGTTACTGGAAAAACTGGAAGAGGATGATGATGTACAAAATGTATATCATACTATGGAAGAAACTATAGAACAGGATTAACTCACTTCTTCAATTAAATAACTTATACCATTAAAAGAGAAGGATTTCTTCTCTTTTTTGTTCAATAATAATTGTCCAACAGAGGAAAGTGATGAAACAATAAAACTGATTTTCTTTCTCATTTTTTAAAGTTAATTTTATATAGTAAAATTCACGCTTCTTAATGCCCAGTAAATCCAGTCGCCATTTTTAAGAATTTTTATACAATATTATACCTTAACATTTTGTCCGAACAAAGGTAGCAACTCCAATCAATGTCGGTCAAGTAACATTCTAAATGTTGCCACAGGTAGTACTGTTGCTTCTGAATTATTATGACCTAAAACGGGGTCATTCCAGCTTAAGGGCATAACTCCAAAACCTAAAGCCATATTGTTCTTAATTATTATTTTTATTCCAAAAGCACCGGATATAACATTATAGTTCCAGAAATAAATTCCTTCGGCAATTAAATATACTCTTCTGCCAATTTGTTTTTGAGTTCCGATGTAAATGTTACTTAAAAAAAATTCTTTCTCTTCATTTATAATATCAAAAGTACTTTTCGTATAATAAAACCCTGTGCCGAAAGTCAGGTTGTTCTGGAAATCACCTAAAGTTACCATGGTTTGTCCACCGGCAAAAAATATTACTGAATCAGAAGGAACAGATAGTAATTGTCCTATAGAAGCTGAGACTCCCAGTTTAAGATCATCATTAATATTAATTTGCTGCTTAACAGAGCCAATAAATGTACCTGCTAACGAAATACTTACGGAGGCAGTTGTATTGTCGGTTAGTCCGTAACTTCCTTTTGCATAAATAATATCGGTCCCTGATAACCTAATGTCTCTTTGTTTTAGTGTAAATGCAGTAGAATTAAGCAAATAGCAGGTATAATCAGGATTAGGAATAGGACTAAAATTATCTTTTGAAGTGTCATCAGGTTTATCAATTACATAATCAACTTCCTGAGCAATAATTAATAGGGAAAGAAAATTTAAAAATATAAAGAAGGTAATCTTCTTCATTAATATTAATTTAAACTGGGATTTTCGGGAAAATTGGATAACAGTGAAAATTTGCTTCCCATTTTCTGAAGAGTATTTTTCCACATATCTTCATCATTTAATTCAGTAATGCTTTTCATGTTATTTTCAGCAATAATCCACGATTCGTCTTTTATTTCATCTAGCAATTGCTGATAACCCCAACCCGAATAGCCAATAAAGAACTTTACTTCATGAGGAAAGATTTGCTGATCGGTAATTAATTGCTTGAGTTGGTCAAAATTACCAGACCATGATAATGTTTTGGAAATGGGTTGACTGCCTTCAATAAAATTGCCCTGGGTATGGATATACAATAAACTATCTGATTGTACCGGGCCTCCCATAAAAACAGGGGCATCAAATTGAGGAAATCCTTCTAAAGCATCATTGATATTAATTTCTATCGGTTTATTTAAAATAAAACCGAATGTTTCTTCTTTATTATGTTCAGAGATTAAAACAACCGATCTTTTAAAATACGGATCGTCCATAAAAGGTTCGGCAATTAATAATCTACCTGTTTTAGGTTTTAGCTTGTTTAGCTTCGTAATTGTATAGTCTAAAGGATTTATTGTCATAATTCATCAGTAAATCTATACATAAATTTACTTAATAAATAGGTATTTTTGTTTATTGTTAATAAAATTATAACAATTCATTAGCTTTGATACAATAAATAAATCGAATTCATGAATGAGGATTTAATAAATTATTTGAACGTTATACGAAGAGATTTTGCAGGGAAACCTCTCAAAAAGGAAGCTGTGGATGATAATCCCATTGAACAGTTTCAGGTGTGGTTAGAAGAGGCGATTAATGCCCAATTACTAGATCCTTATGCCATGTCGATAACTACGGTTAGTCTTTCAGGGCAACCTTCAACACGGATTGTTTACATGAGGGGAATAAAAGAGAATGGGTTTGTTTTTTATACCAATTACAACAGTGATAAAGGAAAATCCTTAGCACAAAATAATAAAGTGGCACTTAATTTTTTTTGGGGAGAATTGGAACGCCAGATAAGGATTGAGGGCGAAGTACAAAAAGCAAGCGAAGACGATTCGGATACTTATTTTGCACAAAGACCACGCGAAAGCAAGATTGGAGCATGGGCTTCTAACCAGAGTGAAGAAATTAATGACAGAGCAGAATTGGAAGAAAAAGTAGCTTTTTACACCAATAAATTTAAAGACATAGAAGTGCCTCGTCCGCCACATTGGGGAGGTTATCTGGTTATCCCCGATAAAATAGAATTTTGGCAGGGCCGACCCAACCGCTTGCACGACAGGATAGTTTATACCAAATTAGATAACAATTGGACAAAATCACGATTATCACCTTAATCTTCTAATAACTGCTATAACCTCATAAGGAGGATGAGGTTATAGCAAAAGGATGTTAATCAAAGTTTTAATATCTTCTGATTATTTGGAGAAATGAAGGATTACAAAGTATTTTGCTTTTCGCCAAACATGGTATTTTCGACCCGCGAGGGTCATTTTCCATACGCTCTTACCTGCTGGGTTTATGATTGCGACTGGCTAATACTTCTTCAATCTCGCTAAGTGAACTATTTTTGGCTTTCAATAAAATCAAAAAGTGGTACAATAAATCGGCCGCTTCGTTTTTAAAAAGATTATCGTTGTTGTCTTTGGCTTCAATAACTACTTCTACGGCTTCTTCGCCTACTTTTTGAGCTACTTTATTGATGCCTCTTTTGAATAATTTATTCGTGTAAGAATTTGCCTCATTTTTATCAATACGTTCCGAAATTATTTTTTCCAATTGATACAAAAATCCCTTGGGTGTCTCTTCATTAAAGCAAGATGTACTTCCGGTGTGGCAGGTTGGCCCTTGCGGAGTAGCTTTTATCAGAATAGTATCGTTATCGCAATCAACCTTAATTTCATTCACCAATAAAAAATTACCTGAGCTTTCACCTTTTGTCCATAAACGGTTTTTACTGCGACTGAAAAATGTTACTTTTCGTTCTTGCTGTGTTTTCATAAATGCTTCTTCATTCATGTAACCCAACATCAATACTTGCAAAGTGGTATTATCTTGAATGATTACAGGAACTAAGCCATTGTTTTTTTTAAAATCTATTGTCATCTTATTGGAATTTTTTTTGTTTTTAAATACTGTTTTAATTGTGGAATAGAAACTTCATCGAAATGAAAAATACTTGCGGCAAGTGCTGCACTTACCTTTGTTTGCTCAAATACTTCTTTAAAATGTTCTTTTCTGCCTGCTCCTCCCGAAGCAATTACAGGAATGTTTATCGCTCGACTAACCTTATCGGAAATAGCTAAAGCAAAACCATTTTTAGTACCATCGTTATTCATGGAAGTTAGCAAGATTTCACCTGCGCCTAATTGCTCTACTTGTTTTGTCCAATCTAATGTTTTAATGCCTGTTGGGATTTTTCCTCCATTTACAAATACAGTCCATTCGCTATTTTCAAACTTGGTATCTATGGCTACTACCACACATTGACTGCCAAATTCGTTGGCAATTTCTGTAATCAATTTTGGTTTTTTAACGGCTGATGAATTAATACTCACCTTGTCTGCTCCTGCATTTATAACGGCTTTGGCATCCTCAAACGAATTAATGCCTCCGCCAACGGTAAACGGAATGTTGATTTCTTTTGCGATTTTTTTAACTAACTCGGTTAAGGTTTTGCGCTTTTCGATAGTTGCTGTAATATCCAAAAACACCAGTTCGTCAGCTCCTTCTAGCACATAACGTTTCGCTAATTCGATGGGATCTCCTGCATCCCGAATCGCTACAAAATTGACACCTTTCACGGTTCTTCCATCTTTGATGTCTAAGCAAGGTATGATGCGTTTTTTTAGCATAATTTTCCTAGTTCTATTACAGAAATTTTTCCTTCATAAATTGCTTTGCCAACGATAGCACCTTCGCAACCTATTTCTTTCAATTTGATTAAGTCATCTATAGATGAAATGCCACCGCTGGCAATTAATTTAACATTGGTTTTTTGTAAAATTTCTTGATACAATTCGTTCGATGTGCCTTGAAGCATACCGTCTTTGGCAATGTCGGTGCACACCACATAACTGATGCCTTTTTGCTCATAATCAGCAATAAATTCCAGTACCTCTTTTTGCGAGCTTTCTAACCAACCTTGTGTGGCAATTTTGCGATTATTAGCATCGGCACCTAAAATAATTTTTTCGCATCCATATTTCTGTAACCACTCTACAAACAAACTTGGTTTTTGTACAGCAATACTTCCTCCTGTAATTTGTAAAGCTCCACTTTCAAAAGCAATAGTTACATCATTATTGCTTTTAATTCCTCCACCAAAATCAATTTTTAGCGAGGTATTTTTAGCAATGGTTTCGAGCACTTTATAGTTGACAATGTGTTTCGATTTGGCACCATCTAAATCTACCAAATGTAAATACTGAATTCCGTTTGCTTCAAACTCTTTAGCAACTTCTAACGGATTTTCATTATAAATTTTTTGCGTAGCATAATCGCCTTTGGTTAAACGTACACACTTACCATCAATGATATCTATTGCTGGGATAATTCTCATAGTTCTATAAAGTTTTTAAGGATTTTTTCTCCTATGTTAGCCGATTTTTCAGGGTGAAATTGCGTAGCGTAATAATTGTCTTTTTGCATGGCTCCACTAAATGGTAAAATGTAATTACATTCAGCGATGGTGTGTTCTGACAATTCGCAATAATAGCTGTGCACAAAATACACATCATCGCTTTCATTCATCTCTTTAAAAAGTGGCGATTTTATTTTTGTTAAACTATTCCAGCCCATGTGAGGTACGATATCCGTAGTAGGAAATTTTTTTACTTGTACATCAAAAATTCCTAAACAATCAGTGTTACCTTCTTCAGAAAATGTACACATTAATTGTTGTCCTAAACAAATACCTAAAACAGGTTGTGTCAGCGAGGTAATCAAGTTGTCGAGTTGTCTTTCTTTCAAATAATTCATTGTGCTGCTGGCTTCTCCCACCCCTGGAAAAATTACTTTTTCTGCACTACGAATTTGTTGTTCATCATCGGTAACAACACACTCAAAGCCCAATCGCTCTATCGCATTTTTTACTGAGGTGATGTTTCCTGCGTTGTATTTTATAATGGCAATCATAGACTTCCTTTTGTGCTTGGAATTGAAAAATTATTCGTTTTTGAAACAGCCATTTTTAGGGCTTTCGCAAATGCTTTGAAAATTGCTTCAATTTTGTGGTGTTCGTTATCGCCCTCTGCTTTGATGTTTAAATTACATGTGGCACCATCGCAAAATGATTTAAAAAAGTGCATAAACATTTCGGTTGGCATTTCACCAATTTTTTCACGTTTAAATTCTGCTTTCCACTTTAACCACGGTCTGCCACCAAAATCAATAGCAACCTGAGCAAGGCAATCATCCATAGGCAATAAAAATCCGTATCGCTCTATCCCTTTTTTGCTGCCCAATGCTTGTAAAAATGCCTCGCCAAGTGTAATGGCAACATCTTCAATGGTGTGGTGTTCGTCAACATGTAAATCACCTTCTACTTGAATAGTTAAGTCTAAATTTCCGTGTTTGGCAATTTGTTCCAACATGTGATCAAAAAAACCTAAACCTGTAGAAATGCCTGATTTTCCTGAGCCATCGAGATTTACTTCCATAGAAATTTTTGTTTCATTGGTATTTCTATTTACCAAAGCTTTTCGTGGTTGAGTAGCTAAAAATGTAAAAATATTTACCCAAGATGTGGTAGTAAGTGCGGCATCAGCACAATTCTCTTTTCCAATAAAAATGGCTTTACAACCTAAGTTTTTGGCAAGTTCTACATCGGTTAAACGGTCGCCAATGACAAAAGAATTGGCTAAATCAAAATCACCTTTAATGTAATGCGTCAGCATTCCTGTTCCGGGCTTTCGTGTGGGTAAATTATCTTCAGCAAATGATTTATCAATGAGCACTTCGGCAAAATTGATGTTTTCATTTTTAAATGCTTTTATGATTTTATTTTGTGCGGGCCAAAAGGTTTCTTCAGGAAAAGAAGCTGTTCCTAAACCATCCTGATTAGTAACCATAACCAGAACATAATCCAACTCTTTAGCTATGCACGAAAGATTTTGGAATACACCCGGATAGAACTCTAGTTTTTCTAAACTGTCTAACTGATAATCTACAGGCGGTTCTACAACTAAGGTGCCGTCTCTATCGATAAATAATACTTTTTTCATAATTCTATTTTCCTTAATGATTCTATGAGTTTTTGATTTTCAAATGGCTCTCCGACAGTAATTCTCAAACAATTTTCAATCACAGAGTGCCGATTACGCACCACAATTTTATCATCAATTAATTTCTGATAAATTGCATTCGCATTTTTAGCTTTTACTAACATGAAATTGGCATCGGTGGGATAAATTTTATCTACAAAATTTAAAGCTGAAAGTTGCTCCATCAACCATGAGCGTTGTACTAAAATAGTTTGTTTATTTTTCGTAAAAACATCGATTTCTTTAAGTGTTTTTATTGCTATTTCAAAGCTCCGGGCATCTACCATTATTTCT
>CAYRAD010000082.1:0-8537 GCA_964422135.1 uncultured Vicingus sp. | reverse complement strand
CTTTGGGTTGATTATGAATTAATGACTACCGTTCCTGGTTTATATGCTACAGGAGAGTCCAACTTTGGAGTTCACGGAGCAAATCGTTTAGGAGCTTCTTCATTAATGCAATGTTTGTGTGATGGTTATTTTGTATTGCCAGCAACAATATCTAATTATTTAGCTGATGATATTCATACTGGTCCAATTGATACAAATACCAGTGAATTTGAATCTGCAGAAACTGGCGTTAAATCATTAATTGATAAATTATTTGCTATTAACGGAACAAAATCTCCTGATTATTTTCATAAAAAATTAGGGCTTTTAATGTGGGATAAAGTTGGTTTATCACGAAGCGAAAAAGGCTTAAATGAAGCCATTGCCGAAATTAAAACTATTCGCGAAGAATTTTGGAAAGACCTTAGAGTTACCGGAAAACCTGATTCCTTTAACACTGAATTAGAAAAAGCAACAAGAGTAGCTGACTTTTTAGAAATGGGAGAATTAATTGCAAGAGATGCCTTAAACAGAAATGAATCTTGTGGTGCTCACTATAGAGAAGAATCTGTTGAACCAGATGGTCCGCAAAAAGGAGAGGCTAAACGAAATGATAAAGATTACATGTATGTGGCTGCTTGGGAGCGTACCGAAGGAGAACCCACTTTACACAAAGAAGCTCTTGAATTTAAAGCGATAGAATTAAAACAACGTAACTATAAATAGATGTATTAGTTATTAATAACTAAAAACTATATAAAATATGGATTTTACTTTAAAAATATGGCGTCAAGAAAACGCAAATGCTAAAGGTAGCATGCAAGAATATAAAGTTACCGATATATCATCGGACACTTCCTTTTTAGAGATGCTGGACGTTTTAAATGGGCAATTGGTAGATCAAGAACAAGATGTTGTTTCTTTTGACAATGATTGTAGAGAAGGTGTTTGTGGAATGTGTTCTTTATACATTAATGGAGAGGCTCACGGACCAAAAAAATTGGTAACTACCTGTCAATTATACATGCGTTCATTCACTGATGGACAAACCATTTACATTGAACCTTTTAGAGCTAATGCATTTCCTGTTGTTAAAGATTTAGTAGTAGATAGAAGTGCTTTCGAGCGCATTCAACAAGCAGGCGGTTATACCTCATTTAATACTGGTGGAGCTCCCGATGGAAATGCTTTACCAATTGCCAAAGAAACTGCTGCTGAAGCTTTTGATGCTGCAGAATGTATTGGTTGTGGAGCATGTGTTGCTACTTGTAAAAATGCCTCTGCAATGCTGTTTGTTTCTGCTAAGGTTTCTCAATTTGCATTATTACCACAAGGACAAGTAGAACGGAAAAAACGTGTTGAAAACATGGTGGCACAAATGGATGCTGAAGGGTTTGGTAACTGTACCAACACTGGAGCATGTGAGGTAGAATGCCCAAAAGGAGTTTCTTTAACAAATATTGCACGCATGAACAGAGAGTACCTTGGTGCTTCTGTTGCTTCAGAATAAAAAATATTATTACAAATCAGGCCTCGCAAATGCGGGGCTTTTTTATTGCTTTTTTATGAAAAGAACCTTAATACTTGGAGCAAGTACTAACCCCGAAAGATATGCTTACAAAGCAACCGTAAAATTGCTTGAAAATGGTCATGAGGTTTTCCCTGTTGGCTTAAAAGAAGGAAAAATTCAGGGGCATCCTATTTTTACCAACAGACCAAAAATTGAGAATATTGATACTGTAACACTTTATGTTGGGCCTAAAAATCAGCCAGAGTATTACGATTATATTCTCAATACCATTAAACCAAAAAGAATTGTTTTTAATCCCGGAACCGAAAATGAAGAATTCATTGCTCTTGCCAAAGAAAAAGGAATTGAAACCGAAGTTGCGTGTACTTTAGTCTTACTTTCTATTGGAAATTATTAATTATCTTTCTTAAAAAATTTAATCATGTCAAAAACAATTTTTATAACGGGTGCAACTGCCGGTTTTGGCAAAGCCATGGCCGAAATTTTTGCTAAAAATGGCAATAACGTTATCATTACCGGAAGAAGAAAAGACAGGTTAGCTATTCTAACCAAAGAGCTTACAACAAAATATAAAATTAAAGTACTCCCCTTGTGTTTTGATGTGAGAGAGAAAAAAGAAGTAGAAAAGGCTATTGCTGGTCTTTCAAAAGAATGGACAAACATTGATGTTTTAATTAATAATGCTGGTTTGGCAAGCGGTTTTGGAAAAATACAGGATGGTGATGCTGATGATTGGGATAAAATGATCGATACCAATGTTAAGGGATTGTTGTATGTTTCCAAAGCCATTTATCCTATAATGATAGAAAACAAAAAAGGACACATTATCAACATTGGGTCAACTGCAGGAAAAGAAGTTTATCAGGGAGGAAACGTTTATTGTGCTAGCAAACATGCAGTTGATGCTATTTCCAAATCCATGAGGATGGATTTGTTAGGTTATGGAATAAAAGTTACCCAAATTTGTCCGGGAGCCGCAGAAACGGAATTTTCAGAAGTCCGATTTCATGGTAATAAAGAACAAGCTAAACAGGTTTATGCCGGATACCAACCCATGACAGCAGAAGATATTGCCTCCATCGCTTATTATGTTACCACATTGCCTGATAATTTATGCATAAACGACCTGGTGGTTACTTCTTTGGCACAAGCCAACAGTTATTATATTGATAGGAAATAGATCTACTCTTTATATTTTAAGAACTAAACCTGATTAATTCGATTAAATAAATCGTCTTTATATGAACCTCCTATTGGCAACATTTTTTTACCACCCTCAATTACTACACTAGCCTGTTCGATGGCAATAATTTTATCAAGTCGCACGATGTAAGAACGATGGATTCGCTGAAAATCTTTAGTTGGTAGTTTATTTTCTATTTCCTTCATGGTAGAATGAATGGTGTATCTAACATCGCCCACATTAACCACCACATAATCTTTTAATGCTTCAACAAAAAGAATATTTGTGGTTTTAACTTTAACCAGTCTGGAGTTCGATTTAACAAAAATTACTCCCTCTGACTCTTTGTTTTCTACCAATGAATATAGGAAATCTCTTTCTTTGATTACTTCTCTTTCTTTAGAATGTTTGTACAGTGCCATCTCAATTGATGTGTGTAAATCAACTTCTTTAAAGGGCTTAATGATGTAACCATAAGGCTCGGTTACTTTTGCTTTGGCAAGGGTGTTTTCATCAGCATAAGCTGTGAGGTAAATAATAGGTATTTTTAATTCTTCCTTAATTTTTTCAGCCGCTTCTATTCCGCTCATTTTACCCTTTAACATGATGTCCATTAAAACCAAATCAGGTTTTGTATCTTCGGCTAATTCTACTGCTTTTTCTCCCGTTGCAGCAGAACCCACAATATGATATCCTAGTTTTTTTAAGCTTTGTTGGATGTCTTTTGATACAATTGCTTCATCTTCAACAACCAATATGTTATTCATTGACATTATTGTACTTTTTTAAATTTTATTAAATACTTTGCCCCTTTTTTATTTTCTAATGTTATAGAGCCATTTATTTGTTCAACAAGGGTAATCACCAGTTGTAAACCTAAAGATTCTGTTTCTTTATAATTAACATTTTTCGGTAATCCTTTCCCGTTATCTTGAACTATTAAATTAATATTATCTTTTTTTTCAAATAACTTTATCTTTATTTGTCCTTTTTTTTCCTTTTCGGAAAAAGCGTACTTAAGAGAATTCGAAACTAATTCATTTATAATTAAACCACAAGGTATCGATAAATCTAAATTTAACGTAATATCTTCCACCTCAAGTACTAAATCGACATAATTATCTAAAACACCGTATGAATGTACTAAATTTTTCGATAAACTTGTAACATATTCAGAAAAATTTATTTTTGAGAAGTCGTTTGTCTGGTATAAACTCTCATGGATGAAAGACATGGTTTTGATTCTATTTCTACTTTCTTTAAGAATATTCAACGTGCTTTCTTCCTTAACATATGAAGCCTGAAGACTTAATATACTTGATATTACCTGAAGATTATTTTTTACACGATGGTGAACTTCTTTTAGTAAAATTTCTTTTTCTTTTAAGGATTTCAACAATTTTTGTTCGGACAGTGTTTTTTCTGTTATATCGTGAGCAATCCCTGATATTTCAGATATATTTCCATCATCTTCATAAATCGGGTTTAAGAAAACTTCTTTAATAACTTTTTCACCTTTCTTATTCTTTTCTTTAGAAATAAAGTATTGAGGGGTGCCGGTAAACGCTTTTTCATATTTTTCTTTCCAAAAAAATTGTTGCTGTTTCGACAAACATTTTAGCTTTTCTTCACTACCCTTGTATGTGGTTCCGTTTTTATTAAAAACATCTTCCAGGTAATTAATAAAATTTTTATTACAAGATGTTAGTCCTTTATTATTGTTATAAGTCCAAAATAAGTGGGTATTGTTTTCAATAATTGATTTTAAACGAGATGATTGCTTAAATATCAATGATTCGTCTTGTTTCCTTTGTACAGTTAGTGCTAACGCTCCTGATATAAAATCTAAAATTTGTAGTGCTTTTTCATCTAACAACCCTTTGTCATGATAGGATTGCACAGAAACAACTCCTATTACTTTGTTTTTAATTTTTAATGGAACCCCAACAAAAACCGCTGCTTTTGGACCAAAACTTTTATATTTTCCTTGTTTCACTATTTTGTCCCATTCTTCTCGATAGACTATTTTAGGTTTTCCATGTGTTATCAAATATTCGTTTATACCATTTTTTTTGTAACGATTTTCAACAAAAATTCTTCCACCTCTGTTGGTGTCGTAGTAATAAGGAAAAGCAACAGTGTTTTTATCTACAGCATATGAAATAGCAAAAACATCAGTATTTATAACCTTTCCTAATTCTTTTCTGATTTCTTCATAAATTTCTTCGGGATTCCCTTTTTCTGTTATAATTTTTGCAACATTATTATAAACATTATGAAGTAATTTATCCCAAACCTCACTTGTAACATTACGTAGTATTGCCCTTGTTGATTCTGGCTTTCCATCTTTATATTTAACACTAACGTTTCCTTCAACTGATATTTTTTCTCCCTTTTTCGTTTTTAATTCATACGATACCCTGTTTATCTTTCCTTCTTTACTTTTAACTATTTCAGAAAAAAGAGTCTTACATTTTTCTAAACAATTAGGGTGGATAATTGTAAAAATATTTTTATTAGTAATTTCTTTGTCGTTGTAACCTAAGGCTTTTTTCCAGGCTTTATTCACATAAAGAATATTTCCTTTCATGTCCACACTTTGAATTATATGGGTGGCGTTTTCGAAAAGATCTCTGTATTTTTCTTCACTTTCTATTAATTGCTGTTCCACAATTTTAAGTTGTGTAACATCCCTTGATACCCCCATTGTTCCATTTGGCTCTCCTTCATCATTGTATAAGACAGAAGCCGATAAAAAAGATATAAACTCTTCTCCGTTTTTCCTTTTGTTTTTTACCTCTCCAACAAAGTTTCCTTCTTTTTTTAATTGTTTACTAACTTTTAAGTAATCACTTTTGTTCGAATACAGTGCTACAACTCCTTTTTTCAATATCTCTTTTTCTTTGTAGCCAAAAGCTTGTTCGGCAGCCGAATTAAATTCAATTATTTTACCACCTATATCGGAGGCACAAATAATATCCAAAGAACTGTTAATAATGCTCTTAGTATATTTTTGATTTTCAATTAATTTTTTTTCTGCTTTCTCTCTTTCTAAAATTTCCTTTTGGAGCATTTTATTGGATTCTTCGGCAATTCGTGCTCTTAATTTTTCCTTAGAAAGTTCCTTTTCCGTAGTAATGTCTTTAAAAACTACTTGTATCGCTTTTTCTCCCTGATATTCAAATAAAACTGGCTTTATTTCAAGATAGAGTGGTTTTTTACTGTATGGCACTTTTATTTTTAACTCTTTAAAAGGAACATCTTCTCCTTTTAGTGCTCTTTTTGCTCTTTCTTCTGCTTCTTTTTTGTTGTGAGAAAAAATCTCATCAAATATGTTTATTGTTTCATCTTTTTTTATACCAAGAGTCTGTGCAGCTTTTTTGTTTACATAAAGAATAAAACCATCTTTATGAACAAAAATTCCGTAAGGAGAATTTTCTGTAAGATCCCTGTAATTTTTTTCATTTTGTTTTATAAGGTTTTCAACTTTAACCTGTTCTGTAATATCAATTAAGGTTCCTTCAATTCTTCCTTCACTTACTAATGATGTATTGGTTAAAATCCAGATTTCCTTCCCGCTCTTACTTTTATTACGCATTCTATAATTGGACAAATAACCTTTCTTTTGCAACTCTTTAACGTATTTTTTTCTGTCATTGGAAGAAAAATATAGACTGGTTGCTTTTTTCCCGATTAATTCGACCCTTGTTTTGAAGCCGAAAATTTTAGCAAAAGAATTATTGCAATCAATAATGATATTATTCTCTGTTATATAAACACCTGCTAAGTTCTTTTTAAATAAAGCTCTGTATTTTTCTTCATTTTCTTTTAAATGAAGTTCGGTAATCTTTTCTTGGGTAATATCTCTGGCTGTTCCTAATAATCCTGTTTTTTTACCGTTCTTATTATACAAATACACAATGGTTTCTTCAACCCAGATGTATTTTTTTTTCTTTTTATGATAAAACCGATAATTGAATATTGCCTTTTTCTGTTTTTTATCTATTCTTTTTGTTTCTTCAGTTAATTTGTCAATTTCGTCCGGGTGAAAATAGTTTAGTATTTGATTATTATTTTCAAGATACTCTTCAATCGTTAAACCTAAAACATTTTCAACCTGAGGACTAATGTAATCAATACTTTTGTTTCCTTTTTCATCAAAAGAAACCCTGTAAAACATTTCATTAATGTTAAACAAAACCATAGAAATATTTTCTTCTCTTTTTTTTAGAGAAACTATTTCTTCAATCAGTTCTTCTTTTGATTTTTTTGAATAATCCACTATTCCCTCACTCTTTTAATTTTGTACCATCTAATTTGTATTCTTTTCCATCTTTATAATATATAGTTAATTCCAATTCTCCCAATTCATTGTACGATTTCCAGGTATCTATTTTTGTTCCCATCATATACATTTCTTCTCTTTTTAGCCTTCCATTGTCGTAGTAAAATTTATGTTTTCCATCTGGTTCCCCATCTCTAAAATTTCCTTCAAAATTTAAATTTCCATTGGTATAATGGTATTTCCAGTTTCCATTTTTTCGACCGTCTATATATTCTCCTTCTTCTATATGATCTCCCATCTCATAATACCAAGGTCCATCCTTTTTACCATCAATAAAATCACCTTTTGTTATCAGTTTTCCGTTTTTCATAAATTCCTGCAACATACCATCTTCTAGCCCTTTTCTAAAGTATTCTTCTCTTAATATGTTTCCATTATCATAATACCAAACCCATTTTCCTGTTGGTTTTTCTCCTTTTAAATAACTTCCTTGTTGCAATATTTTACCATCTTCAAAATAGTAAATCCATTCTTCAAATTTCTTTCCGTCAATGTATTTTCCCTTTGATTTAATGGTTCCGTCCGAATAATATTCCTCCCAATACCCTTGTCTCATTCCTTTTTCATCTATTAATCCTTTTGCCAACAAAACTCCATGCAAATATATTTCTACTTTTTCAATTTTTCCTGATTTATCAAAATACTTAAACGTTCCATTTTCTTTACCTGCTACATCAAACATTCCTTCTCTTCTCACCTTACCATCAGAATAATACTCCTTCCTTATATCTAAAGCAGCTAATTCGGCAGCAAAACTCTGAGGAACTCCATTAATATATAGAGTTGCACTAATGAGCATTCCTTTTCTATCATATTCTTTTAAGTAACCATTTAGTAAATCATTTTTATATCTTGATTCCTCTTTCAATTTACCATCCTCATAGAACTTTTTCCATGTACCTGTCTTATGTTTTAATTTATCGTACCTGTTAATTTTTTCCTTTCCTACAAGCGTTCCTTTTTTGTAATAAATAAGAGTTATCACATTTCCATCTAAACCATATTCATAAGAAGTTCCTTCTTTAATATTGTCAACATAATTTATCTCTTTCCATTTTATTTTTCCTTTTTCATCGTAATAAAAAGTACTTAAATTTTGTTTAATATCATTCACAAAATTTTCTTCTAAAATAACATTACAACTATCGCTGTAAGTAATTTTTAAACCGTTTTTTTTATCTGCTTTATAATTGATTATTGATTGAATGTCACCGTATTGATTGTAAAATATCCAGGTACTATCTAACAGGTTTTTTTTTCTATTTCCTTCAGATTTAATTATTCCATTTGGATAATAGGAAATCCAGCAACCTTCCGGTAAGCCATTTTTAATAGTACCTTCACTTGAGACTTTTCCATTTTCATAATAAAATTTTTTAAAACCATCTTTTAATCTTTTCTGAGCAAAGAAATGAAAAGAAAAAAAGAGAAAACAGAAAAAAAGAAAAATTTTATTAAACACCATTTATATATATAATATATTTATTTAAAATAAAATC
>CAYRAD010000081.1:4353-8589 GCA_964422135.1 uncultured Vicingus sp. | reverse complement strand
ATCTGCCGCAGGCTTATAATCCGTTTCTGATTCACACAAACGGGGAAGACTTATTGAGTATTGCAAACGCCAATAATGCTTCATCATCCAATCTAAATGTAGGGCGCAATTAAAAGAATCCATCCTCCAATCTGGAGCCAAACCCAAGAGGACTCCCATATTCATTTTACGCATTTTTGCTTTTGCACCTCGTGTGGGTGCATCTAAACGATAATCAAAATCTTTGGAATATATTAATTCAAGCCCAGCACCTAGGTGTACCAACAAGATTTCTTGATTGGTCGTTAAAATGGGAAGTTGGTTTATGGTTTGCAGTAGAAAACCCTAGCAATGATGGCGTAGATGGACAGTTTTGGGTGTTTTCTGTTCCAAATGAAATTCATCCAACTGACACGAGGGATAATTTTTTCAATAAAGACCTCAACAATCTCGATAAAACCTATTTAATCAATGCTCCAATTTATTGGTCAGATGAATTAAAAGAGCAAATCGGTGAAATTAAACGTCAAAGACAGTTTGGGAAATTTTCAGTCTCATCATTTGAAAAATCAATCATCCCATTAGAAAATCAACCTGAAATTAATCAGTATTTAGAAAAATATTGTATTCCAGCAGAGGTTAAAGCAAAAATTCGACTTAAACTCGCTTCAATTGGATTGCAAAAGGAATGGTTGTATTATAGAGACGCCAACACAGAACTCCTTGATAAGTTAAATGAAATTATTAAATGAAAACCAGCCCATAACCGCAAGTAAGCGTAATAGCCCTGCCGCAGGCGCAACACAGGGCTACATACGCCTACTTGCAACCGTCAAACGAAATCCTTAGAATCCCAACAACTCCTCATACAATCGTTTAACGGGCAATCCCATTACATTAAAGTACGAACCATTAATTTTTTCAATGGCGATGTAACCAATCCATTCCTGAATACCGTAACTTCCTGCCTTATCGTAGGGTTGGTAATTATCAATGTAATATTCAATTTCGGTTGTTGTCAATTCTTTAAAATACACTTCAGATACTTCATAAAAAGATTTCCGTTTTTCTTTACTCAGCAAGGTAACTGCCGTAATAACTTCGTGTTTTTTGCCCGATAATTTTTTTAGCATAGCAATGGCATCTTGTCTGTCGGTGGGTTTGCTTATAATTTCTTCACCCAAGCAAACAATCGTATCCGATGTGATAATTAAGTCATTATCATTTAGATCATCTACAAAAGCATCCGCTTTTAATTCACTCAAAAAAAGAGCAACATGTTCACGCTTCAGTTCAGGAGGATAAACCTCTTCAACTTCCCTGATTTTAATTTTAAAATCGAAGCCCAACTCCTTTAACAGGTTTTGTCTTCTTGGAGATTTTGAAGCCAATATGATATTTTTAGAAGTCATAGACATTAAGTTTATCAGTGGTTAGATGACTTTTTGATTAGCGGAGAAAGACATCTGACCACTCAAGCGATTCTTTGATTTTAAAGATTATTAAGGGTTGAGTAATAAAAGAACGCAGTATAAACTATTCCCATCAGCATAATTAATTTCATATACCGGCTTAATTGTGTATAGTCCGTCTTTTCTTTAGCCATTTTAAGTTTATAGATTACATAAGCCAAAGGTATCTGAACCGCAAATAAAAAATACATGAAAGATGCCATATCATTGGCCTGTATTTGGATGTACTGCAAATAACCTATCAAAACAATCATTACAACGGCTATTACCTGAGCTACAATTTTTGCTTTTGCTTTACCATATACCACAGGTAAAGTATTACTAAAATATTTTTTGTCTCCCTCGTAGTCTTCAATATCTTTAATAATTTCTCTAACCATCGTGCTCATAAAAGCAAAAAGGGAGAAACCTAAAACCCAGTACATTATATTTCTTAGAACTTCATTCATCACAAATTTTACATCATTAAAAGGAGTTTCTGCTTCAAGGTAAAATAGCAGGTTATTTACCGTATTATCAATATTGGCATTTTGTAATATCAACTCGTATAAACCAGCAACAAATGGAACCAAAGAAGCCATTATGGCAACAACTATATTTCCAATTAATACCTGTTTTTTAAAAATAATAGAATAGTACCACAAAGCTCCGGTTGTTAGTAGTTGTATCAACACTAATTTCCACTCACCAATTTCATAAGCCACATAACCAGCAATTAATACCGCAATAGAATTAATAACCACATGCGAACCCATCGCCACTCTTCGCTTCAAAAATTTTCCTACTATAATTTTATTCGGTCGATTAACCCGATCTATTTTCACATCAAAGTAATCGTTAATAATGTAACCTGCAGCAGCAATCATTACTGTTGAAAAGCATAAAAGAAAAAAATCAAGATTCGACATTTGTAGCTTCACTTCAACATCATCTGAAACAGAATTTAAAATCGGGTACATTATACCATAACGAATAGCATATTGTGTTAGCACAATAATGAGCAAATTTGGTAAACGAATTAATTTTATAAAAGCAACTATCGGATTCATATTCTACAACTGTAAAAATAAAAAAAGTAATTCAGTAATTGTGCATCGAAGTTATAAAGTAAAATTAAATCACTAATAATCACTTTTATAACAAAAACTTGTAACTTTCAGCTTAAAACCATGAGTTTAGTATGGATATTCATCAAATTTTATTAAAATACTGGGGGTATAAAAGTTTCAGACCATTGCAGGAGGATATTATCAATAATGTCCTGGCCGGAAAAGATACTTTAGCATTATTGCCAACAGGAGGTGGAAAATCCATTTGTTTTCAGGTACCTGCTTTGGCTATGGATGGCATCTGCATTGTAGTATCTCCATTAATAGCATTGATGAAAGATCAGGTTGAAAATCTGGTGAAAAGAAATATTAATGCAGTTGCCATTTTTTCGGGAATGAATAAACGGGAAATGGACATCACTTTTGATAATTGTGTTTATGGAAATGTAAAATTTCTGTACATCTCTCCTGAACGTTTAGAAACAGATTTATTTAAAGAACGCTTCAAAAAAATGAATGTCAACCTGATTGCTGTTGACGAATCGCATTGTATTTCGCAATGGGGCTACGATTTCAGACCATCTTATTTAAATATTGTCAAACTAAGAGATTTACTACCTCCCCGGCCAGGAGAAAAACAAAACGTTCCTTTCCTTGCTCTAACAGCAACAGCAACTCCAGAAGTTGTTACCGATATTCAAAATAAATTAGGTTTTAAAGAACAAAATGCTTTGCAAAAAAGTTTTGAACGTAAAAATTTATCCTATGCCGTTTTACAAGAAGAGGATAAATTAAATCGTTTATTAAAAATCTTAAAAAAAGTTCCCGGAACTTCGGTTGTTTATGTGAGGAGTAGAAAAAAAACAAAAGAGATTGCCAGTTTTTTAGTTAAAAATGGAGTGTCTGCCGATTTTTATCATGCAGGATTAAGCAATGATGAACGTAATAAAAAACAAAGCAACTGGATCAATAATATTACAAGGGTTATTGTTTCCACTAATGCCTTTGGAATGGGAATTGACAAACCCAACGTGCGTTCGGTAATTCATATTGACCTACCTGATTCTTTGGAAGCCTATTTTCAGGAAGCTGGACGTGCCGGAAGAGATGAGAAAAAAGCTTATGCTATTTTGCTTTACGAAAAAGCAGACCGCATGGATTTGGAAAAAAGGATTATTGATAGTTTTCCGAAAATAGAGCTGATAAAAGAGGTTTATCAAACCCTTGCCAATTACTTTCAGATTCCAATTGGAGCTGCATTAAACGAAAGTTATTCGCTAAACATCAGTGATTTTTGCAGGCAATATAACCTGTCTGTTTACGCTGTTTTTACCTGCCTTAAATTTCTGGAGAAAGAAGGCTACATGATATTGTCCGAATCAAATTTCAATCCTTCAAAAATAAAAATTGAGCTTTCAAAAGAGGAATTGTACGAATTCCAAATAAAGAACAATAAATTCGATTTGTTCATTAAAACCATCTTAAGATCTTATTCAGGTTTATTCGAAAATTTTGTTAAAATTGAAGAATATGAATTGGCAAAAAGATTAAATACCAGTCAGGTGAAAATAATCAAAGCATTACAATACCTGAGCCATCTCAAAGTAATAAGTTATATCGAACAAACTAATTTACCTCAACTTACCTATCTTACAGAACGACTGAATAGTAAGGACGTACATATTTCAGCACAGCATTACCACGACAGGAAAGAAATTGCCATTAAAAAAATGGAA
>CAYRAD010000081.1:0-4253 GCA_964422135.1 uncultured Vicingus sp. | reverse complement strand
TATTTCAGCACAGCATTACCACGACAGGAAAGAAATTGCCATTAAAAAAATGGAAAGTGTAATCTATTTTGCCACTGCCAAACACAAATGCAGAAGCGAAATATTATTGAATTATTTTGGCGAAAAAGATGTATATCGTTGTGGAGTTTGTGATGTTTGTTTAGAACGAAATAAGCTAGAATTAAGTGATATTGAGTTTAGCATTGTTTCTAATCAAGTGAAAAAAATATTAACAGAAGATGAATTATCAATCACTCAATTAATTAATAAAATTGTTGGCGTAAGAGATGATAAAACAATTAAAGTTATTCAATGGTTAATGGAAAATGATAAAATAAAAACTACCAACGATAATCTATTAGAATGGAGAAAATAACTTGGCAAACCAAAGCATTTGAAGATTTAACTGTTGACGAATATTTTGAAATAATATTTCTGAGAACCGAAATTTTTGTGGTGGAACAAAACTGTCCTTATCAGGAAGTAGATAAAAAAGATAAAAAAGCATTTCATCTTTTCGGAAGAACTCAAAATGGACAAGTGATAGCTGTCTCCAGAATATTACCACAAGGCGTTTCTTATTCGGAAATATCCATTGGCCGAGTAGCTATAAAAAAAGAATTCAGGGGCAAAGGAATTGCAGACGAAATGATGACAAAAACTTTTAATTTTATCGAGAATTACTATGGTAAACAGTCTATTCGAATTTCTGCCCAGCAATACTTACTAAAGTTTTACAATAAACATGGATTTAAACAAGTCGGAGAAATGTATCTTGAAGATAATATTCCACATGTGGAAATGGTTTACTGAATCGGATTAACTATATTCAGCTTCGATATTTTTTTGATAGGCCCCGGGCAAAAACTAAGGTGACAATTAATACAGCTACTTATTAATTTGTTAAATTCTTCTTCTTTGTTATCTGTCGCTTCTTTTAAGATTTTTGCCTGGCTAATAATCAGCTTATTATAGGCAGTAAACTCTGGCGTTCTAACTTTAGCATCTGTTGGAATTGCAGTATGAGCACGTTCCAATTCAGCTATAAACTCGTCAGAAATATTTCCATCACCTTTTACAATTAACTGTTTTATTGAATCAGCACTAACGTACAATTGTCGCATTAATAAAGCTAATTCACTATCTCCGTTTGGATTGATTGCCGAAGGTTTTACAGCTGAGCAACTTGTTTCTTCTTTACCTTGTTCTTCATTTGTTGAACAGGCAAAAAAAAGGGATGCCATAAAGCATCCCATTATAATTCCTAATAAATTATTCTTCATTGGTAGTTGTGGTTTCTTCTTTAATAATAACGCCAACAGCTTCAAAAGCATAATTAAATTCAGGCTCGGTAATGGCATCAATTACTTCCTGAGATTCTCCGGCATCTTCGGCATAATGTTGTAAAGTTGCTACATCTGTTGTATCCATTGTTGCCACACCTTGAACGATAGCTGTTTTTCCAGCAGCATCTTTTGGTACAAAAAATCCATAATCTTTAAACGTTACCCTCATGTCATTCCCTTCCCCTAAATTCAACACCATCCAACAACCTTTTTTAGAACAAACTTCATTTATTGGTGCTTCCAATTTAGTTTCAAGGGATGATTTTCCTTCAAACTGTGCTAAAAACTCAGCAGGAGTGATTGCTCCATCTTCAGTTATTTCTTCTCCATGTTTAGTGATTTCTACTTTTACTTCTTCAGTAATTTCTTTTGTTTCTTCAGCAGGTTGTTGATTATTCCCACAAGAAAAAAGCAAAATAGAACTAGCTATAATTAGATATTTATTCATTTTAATTTGGTTTTTAGTTTTAAATGGCAAATTTAGTTTTAAATGAATGTCATTTATAATTTTATAGCTATATCTTCGTTAATTAGATTGATTATAAATAATAATTCATGAATCTCTGTATCAAACAATTAACATTAGCTATTTTTGCATTATTAATTACTTCAACTACAATGGCTCAAGAAAAAATTAAAATGAACGAACTAACGGAATTTGAAAAGTATGTAATTATAAATAAAGGAACTGAAAGCCCTTTTAGTGGTGAGTATGTGGATACTAAAGCCAAAGGAATTTATTTGTGTAAACAATGTAATTATCCTTTGTATAATTCGGCAGATAAATTTCCTTCGCATTGTGGCTGGCCAAGTTTTGATGACGAAATAAAAGGACATGTAACCAGGGTTCGGGATAAAGATGGAAGTCGGACTGAAATAATCTGTAGCAGGTGTAAAGGTCATTTGGGGCATGTTTTTGAAGGCGAAAAGTTTACAGCAAAAAACACCCGCCATTGTGTAAATTCAGCTTCCTTAAAATTTGTAAGTATGGAAGAATGGGAAAAAATGAAGAAATAGTTTCAACATTTTCTCCCAATTTATATGTTAGATTATTCTTGAATTTTTCACGTAATGAATATTTCTTTCTTTTAAATATGCTAAGAAATAATTAAAACAAGCTTCATGCTTACCAACTAATTCTGGTGGAAAAACTCCTTTTTCAGAAAACAAACCTTCTAAAAACAGATTAGCTGCAGCTGTTGCTGTGTATCCTGTTGTTCTTGCCATTGAAGAAGTATTTGTGTCTTTGCAGAACTCATCATGCAGGTTATAAACAACTTCCTCTATTTGTCCTTTGGAATTTTCTCCTTTTACTGTAACCCGCATTACTGTTAATTCTTCTTCGGTTTCACCTAATTTCCATTCGTTAAACAATATTTTACTTGTAAAGTCTAGTGGAGAAATTTTATTTCCTTTTACATCAATTTTTTCTTCACTAAAAAACCCACTTTCTTTTAGCACTCGCACATACTCCACATGTCCGGGATAACGCAAGGTTTTTTCTTTCATGTTGGGAATATGAGGCATGGTATAAATAATCGATCTTAAACCGTCCGAATTAAAAGATTCGAGCGTACCCACTTTGTCAAACTCTACATAATCGCAATCGGTTAACGGTTCACGAACTACTTCCTCTCCATGTTCTACATATCGTGCAGGACGTGTATATTCCTCTATAACATCAATTGGAGAGAAGGGAGCTTTGTAGCAAAAAGGCCATTTTTTGGTTTTTGGCAAACCTCCAACCAAACATTCAAAATCCGTTAGTTTTAGGATTTCGTTGTACCGACCCAAAATGATGTTGTCCATGCCGGGAGCTACCCCACAATCGACAATGGCAGTTACATTTTTCTCTTTGGCCAATTTGTCCAATTCCAACGAATTTTCTGGAAAAAAGGAGATGTCTATCACATTCATTTCTGCTTCAATAATGGTTCGAAGTGTTTCGAAACCTAAAAATCCGGGCACAGCACAAATTACTAAATCGAATTGCTTAATTGTTTTTTGAAGTTCAGCTTTATCAGTAACATTTAACTGTTGAATGCTTAAACTATTACACTTTTGTCTTACTTGTTCTAAAACTTGTTGACTTAAATCGGCTAATGTTACCCGATGTTTTTTAGTCATATCTATTGCTATGGCACTTCCTACCATTCCGGCACCTAATACGATTACATTACTCATGTTTAAAAAATTAAATAATTAAAAAAATTGATGATTTTGTTTTTTTGTCATCCTGAGTTTATCGAAGATAGACAACTATTAATTTTATTGATTAATGCTTCGATGCTTTTGCCTTTGCAAAACATGCTCAGCATGACAATGAAAACATTTTAAAGGGCTTGCTAAGTTATAATCCTGGAATCAATACCCAGGGCATTTGATTGGTGTTGATGATACTTATAATTTGCATGATGTAAAGATATAAATAAATCAGCTGAAAATTATAGCTCATTGCCTTTCTACTAAAAATTGCTAATTTCGTTTAAATCATTTTACCTATTTCTACAGTTTAATTGCTGAAAATTCATATGGCAAAATCAATAAACTTCTCTCCTTTTTATCGCGTTTTTTTTGTTTGCTTATGGGTAGTTGTTCAGGGATTCATATTTATTAAAAATGGGATTATTACCAACCTAGAGGCAGAAAAATACATTGGTAGTGCTACTAGTTTAATTACTAATGGAACTTATGATTCTTCATTTATTTCTTACACTACTTACATCTTTTTTTTAGCCATTTTATTTAAATTTGGTGTCGGTTTTAAGGGAATTGTATTCTTACAAATTTTATTTAATGGCGTTGCAACAATTAAAATTTTTCAAATCACAAAAACAATAACTAACAAAATACTACCTGCATATTTTGCAATTTTTTTCTTTATTACTTGTTATCACAGTCTTCAAA
>CAYRAD010000080.1:0-8657 GCA_964422135.1 uncultured Vicingus sp. | reverse complement strand
GCATCAAAAACAACTGCAATGTGAGAAGGTTTTTGTTTTTCTAAAACTTCTAATAGCGTATTGGTAAATCCTAACATTGCTGAAGTATTTAATCCTTTAGAATTGTACCGCTGGTTTTTCCCAAAAGCAAAATAAGCTCTGTAGATTAATGCAAATGCATCGAGTAAGAATAGTTTTTTAGTATTGTCTGACATGTTTTGAATTTTGAGCATCCAAAATACGGTTTTTAAAAGAAGGAATAAAGTGTTGTTAAGAAGTTTTGAAACTTAGTGTGCTGCCTTATTTTTATTGGCTAACTGTCCACAAGCCGCATCAATGTCTTTACCTCTACTTCTGCGCACATTTACAATTAAGTTAAAAGTATTTTCAAGAAATGCAGCAAATTTATCTGTTTTTTCTTCTTCTGCTTTTTCAAAATCAGCATTATCAATAGGATTATATTCTATGATATTAATTTTACAAGGAACAGCTTTAGCAAATGCAGCCAAATCTTTTGCATCTTCCAAAGAGTCATTAAAATCTTTCAAAATGATGTACTCGAAAGTAACACGGGAACCTGTTTTTTCATAAAAATACCTTAAGGCTTCCGATAAAGATGTCAGCGAGTTTTGTTCGTTTATGGGCATTATTTGATTTCGTTTCGCATCGGTAGCTGCGTGTAACGATAAAGCCAGGTTAAACTTCACCTCATCATCGCCTAATTGTTTTATCAATTTAGAAATCCCTGCAGTTGAAACAGTAATTCGTTTAGGAGACATTCCCAAGCCTTTATCTGAGGTAATATATTCTATCGATTTTAATACATTTTTATAGTTCAATAGAGGTTCACCCATTCCCATATACACAATATTGCTCAATGGTTTTTGGTAATGTTCTTCCGCTTGTTTTTTGATCAGCACCACTTGGTCAAAAATTTCTTCTGCTTCTATATTTCTTAATCTATCTAATTGACCAGTTGCACAAAAAGTACAGGTTAAGCTACACCCTACTTGTGAAGAAATGCAAGCAGTCATTCTTTTTGAAGAAGGGATTAACACGCCTTCTGTTATTTTTCCATCGTGTAAACGAAAAGCATTTTTAATGGTTTTATCGGTGCTAATTTGTTTTTCGGCAATGGTAACGCCATTGATAAAGAAATTAGAAATTAACAAATCTCTTGTTGATAACGATAGATTCGTCATTTCTTCGAATGTGGTAGTCCCTTTTTTCCATAACCACTCATGCACTTGGTTGGCACGAAATGCTTTTTCGTTTTGGGCTACAAAAAAAGATTTTAACTCATCGATTGATAAACTTCTTATGTTTTGCTTTTCTATCATTGAGGGGCGAAGTTACAATAAAATCATTTCTATTTTTGATGCATTCCAACTAAAAATGTTGGAAATCAAACTGACAATGATTTTTGACGTATTTTTGGACTAATGAAAAAAATTTCGGCTAATTATATTTTTCCAGGCAATTCAAGTCCAATTAAAAATGGAGTTGTTGTTGTTGGAAATAATGGAGAAATTTTAGAGTTGTTAGATCCATTAAAACACGAAATAATTTGGGATGATGTGGAAAAATATAATGGAATTATTTGCCCGGGTTTTATCAACACCCATTGCCATTTAGAATTGTCTTATTTAAAAGGAAAGATTACGGAAAAGCAGCATTTGGTTGGGTTTATTAATGAATTGGTTGCTATCCGTGAGAATTTTACAGCTAAAGAACGGAAAAATGCCATTTCAACAGCTGAGAAAAAAATGATTAAAAATGGAATTGTTGCGGTTGGCGATATTATTAATGGCGATACCTCTTTTGAAATTAAAGCCAAACAGAATTTATTTTACCATACATTTATTGAAGTTTTTGGAACCAAAACTTCAATTGCTAATGAGGTAATTAAACGAGCATTAGGATTAAAAGAGACCTATCCCGAAAAACACATTTCAATTGTTCCTCATTCACCTTATTCAATGTCTCCTTTATTAATTGAAAAAGTTACTGAGTTAAAGGAAAAAGTAATATGTATCCATAACCAGGAAACAGATGATGAAAACAGAATGTTCGAGCAAGCTGATGGAGAGTTGTTAAAAGCCATGCAAAAGTTTGCTCCGGAGATGAACAATTATAAAGCAAGCGGCAAAAGTTCACTTCAAACCTATTTACCTAGTTATTTAGGTGCAGAACGTATGCTTTTAGTTCACAATACATTTACCAGTAAAGAAGATATTGAATTTACCCATCAGATTCCGGTTGAAATCTATTGGTGTTTTTGTCCGAATGCTAATGAATACATTGAAGGACAACAACCTGATTATGATTTATTTTTAAATGAAAATTGTACAATAGGAACGGATAGCTTAGCTTCTAACTGGAGGTTATCAATTTTAGATGAATTAAAAACCATCTCTCAGAAAAATTCATCTATTCCATTAACTAAGTTAATTCAATGGGCAACTTATAACGGAGCACATTTCTTGGGTTTTGATGTGCTTGGTTCTATAGAAAAAGGAAAAGTTCCTGGATTAAATCTCATTGAAAATGTTGATTTAAAAAATTTATCATTACGTCCAAATTCTTTTGTTAAAAAATTAATTTAAATTATCTACTACTACCGTTTATAAAATGTGATTTTGTTTTACCTTTTATATCTCTTATATTTATGATAATTAATTAGAAGATATGAAGAAACATTACTTTCTTAGTTTACTACCGTTTTTATTTTTATTTCAACTCGGAGCTCAAAATTATTTTCCAAAAGGAGCTACATGGTATTTTGATATACCACCATTTGTTACTCAACAATATAGTTATTCGTTTTTAGAATCTAATGGAGATACCATTATTAATGGAGATACATTAATTCAAATTAATCAAAACTATCTCCTTAAACAGGTTGGTAGCAAGATTTTTAAATTTAATGCTTGCAATTCAAACTATAGTTTATTATATGATTTTGGAGTAAATAATGGCGATACACTTATTATTTTTCCTGATTTATGCAACAGTTCTGACTCTGTTATATTAAAAGTTGATTCAATAAACACGATAACCATTAATAGCAATGTTTTAAAACACTTTTTTATAACCCAACTCAATTTACCAAGCAACTGGAATTTTAATGGAAATGTAATTGAAGGAATAGGAAATATAACATATCTTTTTCCTCAATCAAGTCTTGCTGACCCACAAATTGGTCCTTTGCGATGTTATAATGATTCTGTTATTGGAAATTACAATACAGGACTACATAATGGGATTTGCGACACTGTTTTTAGTGTTGGAATAGAAGAATATAATTTAGTTGATAATATAAAATTGTTTCCCAACCCAACTAAAGGGTTAATTCAAATTGAAACAAAATTAACTATTGAATCAATTGATGTTTACAATATAGAAAGCAAAAAAATATTTGAGACTCATAGCCTTTTAGTTGATATCACTAAATTTCCTAGAGGAATATACTTCTTAAAAATCTTCTCCAAACAAGGAATAATCCATAAAAGAATTTTGAAAGAATAAATCAATCTTTTAATAAAACAGTTGCAGCTTTCAAATCTATTTCTGAAGTAATTTTTATATTCTCTCTATTTCCTTCTACTAAATAAATTTTGGTTCCTAAAGCTTCAACTACTGATGCATCATCTGTAAAAGAATTGTTATATTCTTGTTGATAAGCTTTTAAAATCAATGTCGCGTCAAAACATTGTGGAGTTTGCACACTTTTGTAGCAACTTCTTGGAACTGCTTTGTTGGTTTTGTTTTCTTTGGAAACAAACCGTAAAGAATCAACAACATCAACAACAGGAATAGCATTTCCCTTTTCTTCAGCAATTTTAAAACATGATTTAATAGTTTCTTCACTAACCAATGGACGAACTCCATCATGAATGGCTACAATACCTTTTTCTTTAATTAATGCTAGAGCATTTTTTACGGATTGGAATCTTGTATCTCCACCTTTTACAATTTGGTATGGGATATTTGTAAACCCGTATTTACAACAAAGCTCCTCCCAAAAGCCGATTTGATTTTCGGGAAGAGCTAATATTATTTCTATTGAAAGAAAAGTTTGTTTAAACTTTTCTATGGTATGCATTAATATAGGTTTGCCGACCAATTCGAGAAATTGCTTTGGGATTTCGCTTCCCATTCTTTCTCCTTTTCCTCCGGCAACTATTATTGCATAGTTATGCATTAGTTGTTAATTCATCAGCACTAAAGAACTCATCTTCATTTGCTGTAAATGCATTTCCATTTGGTTCAGAATTACTACTATTATTTTCAGTTGTGTTACCATTAGAATCATTGTTATGATTAGATGATTTGGTATAATTTCCATCTTTTGGTCTACCGATAGATCTAATATAAGCATTTAACATTCGATGAATTTTTTCAACGAATTCCAATAATTCTTCAGTTTGTTCAGCACCAATTAATTCTCTTTCTTTGGATTTCAATAACCATCCTTTGGTTTTTAAAAGATAGCCTCTGGAAATGTAACAATAGTGTTTTTTGTCTTTGAAGTTGTATCTACCATAGCCTGATGCTATATTTCCGGAAATTGCATCTGCAGATTGTAAAAATGATTTCCCCATTGCTTCCTTATTAAATCCTTCCCATTGATTAACTATCTCCCAAATTTTTTGTTCAAAATCTAGACATTCCTGGTAAAGTTTCAAGTCTTCTAGTCTCATGTGATTTGTTTTATATTAATATTCCTTTTTCTATTATAAAATCAGCATCGCATCACCATAGGTGTAAAAACGGTACTTTTCTTTAATTGCAGTTTTGTATGCTTTCATTATTAAGTCATAACCTCCGAATGCAGATGTCATCATCAATAAAGTAGATTCAGGCATGTGAAAATTGGTAATCATGCAATTTGCCAAATTAAACTCGTAAGGTGGAAAAATAAATTTATTAGTCCATCCATCAAAAGGTTTCAGAAATCCATCAGTAGAGACTGATGTTTCCAACACCCTCATAGATGTTGTTCCAACAGCACAAATTCTTTTTTTATTTCTTTTTGCATTATTTACTTTTTCAGTACATTCTTCTCCAATATGAATTTCTTCCGAATCCATTTTATGTTTAGTCAAATCTTCAACTTCAACTTTTCGGAAAGTTCCTAATCCAACGTGCAAGGTCAAATGAGCAAAATCAATTCCTTTAATTTCCAGTTTTTTTAATAAATTTTTGCTGAAGTGTAATCCTGCAGTTGGAGCAGCAACAGCTCCTTCGTGTTTGGCATAAACAGTTTGGTACCTTTCTGCATCTTCCGGTTCTACATCTCTTTTGATATATTTTGGAATGGGTGTCTCTCCTAATTTTTTTATGATAGCTTTAAATTCATCATAAGATCCTTCAAATAGGAACCGCAATGTTCTTCCTCTTGAAGTAGTATTGTCAATTACTTCTGCAACTAAATCATCGTCACCGAAATAAAGTTTATTACCAATTCGTATTTTTCTTGCAGGATCAACTAAAACATCCCAAAGTAAGCTTTCCCTATTTAACTCTCTCAATAAGAATACTTCAATACGAGCACCTGTTTTTTCTTTATTACCATACATCCTGGCTGGAAATACCTTGGTATCATTCATTACCATCAAATCAGCATCATCAAAATAATCCAGAATATCTTTAAATATTTTATGTTCTATTTCCCCGGTATCCCTATGAACAACCATTAATCTTGCTTCTTCTCTTTCGTTTGCAGGTCTATCAGCAAGAAGTTCTTCAGGCAATGTATATTTAAATTTGGATAATTTCATGAGTTTATTTTACTTGAAAATTAAGGCTGCAAATGTAGTAATATATTAGCAGAAAATCAACGGTTATTTCCTTTAATAAAAAGAGAGATAGTTGTTTTGAAAAAGATGCCAAAAAAGAAGAAAAAATTGTTCAAAATTCTTAGTTGATTATTTCTTTTTACAATTTTTATTTGCCTTTTTAATGTACAACTCTAAAGCCCTTGTCATAGAGGGCGATTCAGGTTGTGGTGCTGCAATATCAATTCGTAATCCTGCATCTTCTGCCGCTTTAGCAGTAGTCGGCCCAAAAACAGCAATTCTTGTATTGTTTTGTTTGAATTCAGGAAAATTCTGATACAGTGATTTAATCCCTGATGGGCTAAAGAAAACCAATACATCGTAATTTACATCTTTTAAATCAGATAAATCACTACAAACTGTCCTGTATAATGTTGCACATTTAAAATCGATGCTATGCTCTTCCATCAAAGCAGGAATATTAGGCCGAAGTATATCTGAACATGGTAGTAAATAACTACATTCAATATGCTTTTTCAATAAAGGAATTAAGTCTGTAAATTTTTGTTGGCCGTGAAAAATTTTCCTTTTTCGGTAAACAATATATTTCTGTAAATAAAATGCAGTAGATTCTGAAATACAAAAGTACTTCATATCATCAGGAATTTTAACCCTCGTTTCCTCTGCTGTTCTAAAATAATGGTCAACAGCATTTCTACTGGTAAAAATTACAGCATCAAAATCGAGTAAGTTTATTTTTTGATGTCTAAACTCTTGTCTTGGAACTCCTTCAACATGAATAAAAGGCCTAAAATCGATTTTTACTTTACACATTTCCTCCAATGTAAAATATGGAGATTTCTCTGTTGCCGGCTTTGGTTGTGATACTAAAACACTCTTTACTTTCAACATGGTCTTTAAAAAAATTAGTCGAATTTCTATTATTTAAGGATGAAAAACTTAATCAAAACGACCAATGGTACAATTTCGAGGGTGCAAATGTACAAAATTATATAGAAAAACGAAATTCCTTTTATTTTTCCTATAGAATAAATCCTGAGTATTCTCAGAAGAAAACACAGAATAAACAGTGGTATGGCTAAATAATTAAGAATAAAATTAAATTCAAGTATCGAAAAATAAGAAAGAAAAAGTACAGGAATCAAAAGAATTCCAAGGAGATTATTGTATAAGGAAACATTGTAAATGTATTCTGTAGAAATACTAATATCATCAAAAAAATAAGACAAGATTGTTGAGGAAATGTACTTAATAAAATAACTAAGTAAAATAAAACATATGATGAAAAAGTAATAAATAAATGAGAAAATTTCTTCTCCAGAAAAGATAAAATAGTTTCTTAACTGATATAAAAATAATGAAATGGTGATAATGTGAATACTCGTTAATAATATATTTACCCTATGAAAAAATACTTTTTCCTCTCTTGTAATTTCCTGCGAAATTTTGTATTTGAACAGTGCTTTAAAAGTTTGTCTAAACCTATTACTACTGAATGCTTTTCCGAAACCTAATAATAATAACGTGAAAATCAGTATAATCGTTTGCCAACCTTCAACTACAACAGGTCTTGTGTTTGGTTCGTAAAAAATTTTCTTAGGCTTTTCCGGAATGGTTTTTATCTTTTCTGTTCTAATGGGAAGCAGCGATTCATTGGGAATTCCATAAGAGACAGCGGTATCCGTTTGTACTGTATCTGTGTGATTAACTATTTTGGGCTTTTTTTGTTTGACTATTTTTAAAGGCACATCAACCTCTTCCAATAATTTTAAGCCATTGGTGTCAGGCTGTTTAACTGTTGAAGTATCTTTATAATTTTCTGTTTGAGGATATGTATAAAAAGCAAACATATTATTACAAAAATACACTATTAACCATTGAATCGATCTGATTATAAAACTTCAGCTACAACAAATGTACTTCCTCCTATAAATATCAAATCTTCCTTATCCGCATTTTCTTGTGCAGATTGAAATGCTTCTGGTACGCTTTTATAAACTGTTCCTTTTAATCCTTTTTGCTCAGCTAATTTAAATACGTCATCAGCATTTAAAGCACGTGGAATTTTAGCCTGGCAAAAATAATAAGTAGCTTTTTTCGGTAACAACTCTATTATCTTATCAATCGATTTATCATTTACTGCTCCATAAATAAAATGCAGATTTCTGAATGCTATTTTTTTAAGTTGTTTAACAACTTCTTTTATCCCATCCTCATTATGCCCGGTATCACAAATGGTAAGTGGTTGGTTTTTTAATATCTGCCACCTTCCTGATAGCCCAGTATTTTTAATCACATTTAATAATCCCTTTTTTAAATGGTTTTTGTCAATATGCCATCCCTTTTCATTGAGGAGTTGAATGACTAATACGGCTGTTTTTATATTCTTTTTTTGATATTCACCTAATAAATCACTTGTATATTTTGTTTTAATAATTTGGTCTGCAAAATAAATTGAAGTTTTTAGTTCCTCCGTTTTTTTAATAAAAACTTCCCTTATTTCGGGTTGATTCTCTCCAATTATAACTGGTATTTTGGGTTTAATTATTCCAGCTTTTTCAGCAGCAATTTCTGTTAATGTATTTCCCAAAAACTGTGTATGATCTATTCCAATATTGGTAATAATTGCAATCTCAGGTGTAATCACATTGGTAGAATCCAACCTTCCTCCCAATCCTGTTTCAATAACCGCTAAATCAATTTCTTGACTCGCAAAATAATCAAACGCTAATCCCACTGTCCATTCAAAAAAAGACAATTTGAGCTGCTCAAATTCTGTTTTATTTTTTTTGACAAAATCAACAACATAGGTTTCTGAAATTACTTCTCCATTGATTTTTATCCGTTCCCTGAAATCTTTTAAATGGGGAGAAGTAT